>JBEIDC010000013.1:0-39049 GCA_040383665.1 Caulobacter sp. | reverse complement strand
GTGCGGCGGTCCTCGTTGGGGCTGATCTCGGCGCCGAAGCCCAGGCCCGAACACTTTGAGCGCTGGTTGATAATGCGCTCGAGGCCGGCAAAGGCGCCGCCGCAGATGAACAGGATGTTGGTCGTGTCCACCTGCAGGAATTCCTGCTGCGGATGCTTGCGGCCGCCCTGCGGCGGCACGGAGGCGACGGTGCCTTCCATGATCTTCAGCAGCGCCTGCTGGACGCCCTCGCCCGACACGTCGCGGGTGATCGAGGGATTGTCCGACTTGCGGCTGATCTTGTCGATTTCGTCGATGTAGACGATGCCGCGCTGGGCCCGCTCGACGTTGTAGTCGGCGGCCTGCAGCAGCTTCAGCACGATATTCTCGACGTCCTCGCCCACGTAACCGGCTTCGGTCAGGGTCGTGGCGTCGGCCATCGTGAACGGCACGTCGATGATTCGGGCCAGGGTCTGGGCCAGCAGCGTCTTGCCCGAGCCCGTCGGGCCGACCAGCATGATGTTGGATTTGGCCAGTTCGACGTCGTTGTTCTTCGTCGCGTGGTTCAGGCGCTTGTAGTGATTGTGCACCGCGACCGCGAGCACCTTCTTGGCGTGATCCTGCCCGATCACGTAATCGTCGAGGACCTCCCGGATTTCCTTCGGGGTCGGGACGCCGTCCTTGGACTTCACGAAGGCGATCTTGTGCTCTTCACGGATGATATCCATGCAGAGCTCGACGCATTCATCACAGATGAACACCGTCGGTCCGGCGATAAGCTTGCGCACCTCATGCTGGCTCTTTCCGCAGAAAGAACAGTAGAGGGTGCTCTTGGAATCGCCGCTGGCGGCCTTGGTCATATGTCTTCTCACGCTCGGGCGCTCGTCCCGCGGACGAAATCGCCATCCCCACCGGAAGTTCCCTGCCAACCGGTCTTGCAGGATACACGCCGGGGGTTTTCCAATCCTTGACAATCCCCGATCCGGACGACGTGGACAAGGGGTTGGCGGCCACAGTCCGGCGATGTCGAGGCGTTCGTCCGGTTCGTGGCGGCGCCGGTCCGGATCGGCCTCCAGATGGGAACTGCCCCGTTCCGGCACAAGCGCCCGGTCTGGCGCGGGTCTTGCGTGCAGGGCCCTGCGACGTCCCGGCAGTGTCACATCTGTCGGAATCGTGATCGAAAACGGGCCGCTCAGAGGTCGGGACCAAAGTGATTATGACACGCAGACCATCGATGCTGGCGCGGGGACTGACCGTGGCGCGGCCGATGATGGCCGATCCGCTGTCGGAAACGCCGATCGTGGCCTTCGATTTCGACGGCACCCTGACGGTCCGCGACAGCTTCTCGGCCTTCCTGAAATGGCGCGCCGGCCCCGGCCGCTGGGCCGCAGGCTGCACGCGGCTGTTCCCCGACAGCGCCGCCTATCTGTTCCATCGCAATCGCGGGCGCATGAAAGCCGCCGCCGTGCGCGAGTTCCTGTCCGGCGCGCCCCGCGAGCAGCTCGAGAAGGAAGCCAAGGCCTTCGCCAACTACGCCTCGGCCACCCTGTTCCGCCCGGACGCCCTGGCCACCTGGCGCCGCTGGCAGCAGCGCGGCGCGCGGATGGTCATCGTCACCGCCTCGCCGGACATAGTCGTCGCCCCGTTCGCCCGGGGCCTGGGCTGCGACAAGCTGATCGGCAGCGGCATCGCCTTCGACCATGGCGACCGCGTGATCGGAACCCTCGCCGGCCCCAACTGCCGCGGCCCCGAAAAGGTCCGCCGCCTGCGCGAGGCCTTCGGCGAGGACCTGCGCCTCACCGCCGCCTACGGCGACACCTCCGGCGACCGGGAAATGCTGAAGATCGCCGAGGAAAAGGGCTACCGGGTGTTCAAGGGGCGGCCTTGAGACACTGCTGACAGATTCCGGTGCGGTCTCTGCCAGACTGAGCGCTTCTGGAGGCGATCATGAAGCACGCCGGCCCCGCCGCCGTTGACCGACTGGAACCGCTCCTCGTCCAGATCCGCCCCCTGCCCGGCCTGGTCGAGAAGCGCCGGGGCGTCTTCTATCGCAAGGGCAAGGCGTTTCTGCCCTTCCACGAGGACCCCGCCGGCCTGTTCGCCGATGTGCGGTTCGAGGGGACCGAGTTTACCCGGGTGCGGGTGGAAACGGTTGACGAACAGGCGGCGCTGTTCGCCCACCTTGCGTCCTTCGCGACGCGATCCTGAGGGATCGCTCCTCAGGATGACGAGCTCAGTGGAACGCAAACCACATTCGTCATGGTGAGGAGCCGGCCCTCAGGCCGGCGTCGCGAACCACGCAATGAAAAAGGCCCGGCGTTTCCACCGGGCCTTTCCGTAACTCAAACGCCTGAAGTCCCTAGGCCGCGCCGGCTTCGCTGGCTTCGCGGGTCTCGTAGACGTGGTCGACGATGCCCCAGGCCTTGGCTTCTTCCGAGCTCATGAAGTGGTCGCGGTCGAGGGTCTGTTCGACTTCCTCGTAGGTGCGGCCGCAGTGCTTCACATAGATCTCGTTGAGGCGCTGCTTGGTCTTCAGGATGTCCTCGGCGTGGCGCATGATGTCGCTGGCCTGGCCGCGGAAGCCGCCGGAAGGCTGGTGGACCATGATGCGGGCGTTGGGCAGGGCGACGCGCTGGCCGGCGGCGCCGGCGCAGAGCAGCAGCGAACCCATCGAGGCGGCCATGCCCATGCAGACCGTGGTCACCGGGCTCTTGATGTACTGCATGGTGTCGTAGATCGCGAGACCGCTGGTCACCACGCCGCCCGGCGAGTTGATGTACATGCTGATCTCCTTCTTGGGGTTCTCCGACTCCAGGAAGAGCAGCTGGCTGCAGATCAGGGCGCTCATCCCGTCCTCGACCGGTCCAGTCAGGAAGATGATCCGCTCCTTCAGCAGGCGCGAGAAGATGTCGAACGCGCGCTCGCCCCGGCTGGTCTGTTCGACCACCATCGGGACGAGATTCATCGCGGTGTGCATGTAGTCAGTCATGATTGGCCCTTCGCTAGGAGGCGTGTCGCGAATCATACCGCGCCATCGCTGTCCCTTCGATATCGGGCGGAGGTTAAGGGGATGCAAGCGGCCGGCCGCCGGCACGGGGCCCTGTCGCAAAGATTACGGTCTTGTAATCCGCCCCCGAATTGACCGCGTACGGCAATTGGTCTGATCTCACCGGCTTGGATTACGGGACGGGGCGATGACATCCAGACTACGCGCGGCGCTGGCCGCTTCCGCCACGGCGGTCCTCATGGCCGCCTGCGCGACCACCAGCCTGTCCGTATCCACGGGCGACAAGCCGGCCAAGGCCGAAAGCGGCCCGGCCAAACCGGTGCGCGCCGGGCTCGACCCCGCCGCGCGGCCCGATCCCTTCCCCAGCACCTACGCCGCCCTGCCCTCGCGGCCGACGGCGATCCGCGGCGCCACGATCCTGACCGCGACCGGCCAGCAGATCGAGGGCGGGGTTATCCTGATGTCCGGCGGCAAGATCGTCTCGGTCGGCGGCCCCGACACCCCGATCCCCGCCGACGTCGAGGTGATCGACGGGCGCGGCAAGTGGGTGACGCCGGGCATCATCGACGCCCACAGCCACCTGGGCGTCTATCCCTCGCCGGCGGTCGGCTCGCGGTCGGACGGCAACGAGGCCACCGACCCCAACACCGCCTACGTCTGGGCCGAGCATTCGATCTGGCCGATGGACCCCGGCTTCAACCGCGCCCGGGCCGGCGGGGTGACCACCCTGATGATCCTGCCCGGCTCGGCCAACCTGTTCGGCGGCCGCTCGGTCACCGTGCGCAACGTGCCCTCGATCACCATGCAGGGCATGAAGTTCCCGGGCGCGCCCTACGGCGTGAAGATGGCCTGCGGCGAAAACCCCAAGCGTGTCTACGGCGGCAAGGGCCGTACGCCCTCCACCGCCATGGGCAACGTCGCCGGCTATCGCCGCGCCTGGATCGACGCCGCCGACTACACCCGCCGCTGGGATGAGTACCGCGCCAAGATCGAAAAGGGCGAAAAGGCCGATCCGCCCAAGCGCGACCTGACCCTGGACACCCTCGCCGGGGTGCTCCGCGGCGAAATCCTGGTTCAGAACCACTGCTACCGGGCCGACGAGATGGCCGTGATGATCGATATCGCCCGGGAGTTCGGCTACAGGATCACCATGTTCCACCACGCCAGCGAGGCCTACAAGCTGGGCGCGGTGCTGGCGAAGGAAGACATCTGCTTCGCCACCTGGGCCGACTGGCAGGGCTTCAAGATGGAGTCGCTGGACGGCATCGAGGCCAACGCCGCCATCGCCTACAAGGCCGGCGCCTGCACCGTCATCCACTCCGACGATGAGACCATGACCCAGCGCCTGAACCAGGAAGCGGCCCTGGCCATGGCGGCCGGCAACCGAATCGGCTTCGGCATCACCCGCGCCGAGGCCATCGGCTGGATCACCGCCAACCCGGCCAAGGCGCTCGGCATCGCCGACCAGACCGGCTCGCTCGTGGCCGGCAAGCGCGCCGACGTGGTGATCTGGAGCGCCGATCCGTTCAGTGTCTACGCCCTGGCCGAGCGGGTCTATCTCGACGGGGCCGTGGTCTACGACCGCAAGGACCCGCGCTACCAGCCCAAGTCCGATTTCGAACTGGGTCGTCCGGGCGAAGGAGCCTTCCACTGATGAAACGCCTGCTCCTCGCTTCCATCGCCGCCCTGGCGCTGGCCGGAACGGCCTCGGCCGAGACCGTCGCCATCATCAACGCCCGCCTGGAGACCGCCACCAACGCCGGCGCGGTGCCGTCGGGCGCGATCGTTCTCAAGGACGGCAAGATCGTCGCCGTCGGCGCGGGCGTCAGCGCCCCGGCCGGCGCCCGCGTCATCGACGCGAAGGGCGGCGTGGTCATGCCCGGCATGATCGCGCCCTCCTCAAACCTGTCGGTCTCGGAGATCGAGCTGGAATCGTCCACCCGCGACGACAGCTCCGGTCGCCTCTCGGCCGGGTTCGACATCAGCTACGGCGTCAATCCGGACTCGGCGATGATCCCGCTGGCCCGCCAGACCGGGATCACCCGGGCGGTGGTCACCCCGGTGCTGGGTCGCGGCGGCGGCGGTCACGTCCATGACGGCGGGGCAGGCGACGGCCACGACGACTTCGCCGGCGGCGGCGGCGGCGGCGAAGGCGATCCGAAGATGTTCGCGGGCCAGGCCGCCGTGGTCGGCCTGGGCGCCGGCGACAAAGACCCTGTGATCAAGACCCGCGTCGCGGTCGTCCTCGACCTCGGCCAGGCCGGGGCCCGCAACGCCGGCGGCTCGCGCGGCGCGGCGATGGTTCTGGTCAGGGCCGCCTTCGAGGACGCCCGGGCCTTCTCCCGCAGCCGCTCTGCCTACGAGCGGGGCGGCACGCGCGAGTTCGGCCTGTCGCGCATCGACCTGGAGGCGCTGATCCCGGTGGTCGAGGGCAGGACTCCGCTGCTGATCCGCGTCTCCCGCGCCGCCGATATCCGCCAGGCGCTGAAGCTGGCCCGCGAGGAAAAGATCAAGATCATCCTCGAAGGCGTCGAGGAAGGCTGGATGGTCGCCGACGAGATCGCGGCAGCCGGCGTGCCGGTGCTGATCGACTCCCAGGCCAGCCTGCCCAGCCAGTTCGAGAAGCTGGGCTCTCGCCTCGACAACGCCGCCCGCCTGCAACGGGCCGGGGTCCAGGTGGCGATCATGGGCAGCCGTGACTTCAACAACCTGCGCCAGGCCCGGGTCAACGCCGGCCTCGCCGTCGCCTACGGCCTGCCGCGCGAGGCGGCCATCGCCTCGGTGACCTCCACGCCGGCCCGAATCTGGGGCCAGACCTCGGCCGGCACGCTGGAGGTGGGCAAGGACGCCGACGTGGTGCTGTGGAACGGCGATCCGCTGGAGACCGCCAGCTGGCCGCTGGCGGTGTTCATCGAGGGCGTCGAACAGCCCCAGACCAGCCGCGCCTTCGAACTGCGCGACCGCTACGCCACGCCGTCAACGACCGGCTACCCGCTCGCCTACCAGTAGGGACGCAATGGGAGGGTGCGTTTGTCGCCCTCCCGCGTTATCCCATGGGCAATGGCCAAGTCCCGCGCCCCGCGCACGCCCCGCATGCCCCGCCTCCCCCAGGGGCTCCCTGACCGCGAGACCCTGATCCGCTTCCTGCGCGACGCGGGCCAGGCGGAGAAGGCTGATATCGCCAAGGCCTTCGGGCTGAAGGGCGCCGACCGCCGCGCGCTGCGCGAGATGCTCAAGGGCCTCGAGGCCGAGGGCACCCTGGGCAAGCGCGGTCGGCGCGGCTTCTCCGAGGCCGGGGCCTTCCCGCCCGTGGGCGTCGCCGACGTGGTCGAGCGCGACAATGACGGCGATCTCTATGTGAAGCTGGTCAAGGGCGGCGAGGATCTGCCGCTGATCCGGCTGGCGCCCGACCGCAACGAGGCCGTCACCGGCGCGCCGGGCGTCGGCGACCGCTGCCTGGTCCGCTTCGAGCGGCTGGAGAGCGGCGAGACCGAGGCGCGACTGATCAAGAAGCTGGGCCAGAGCGCCCACCGCATCCTGGGCGTGATCCGCAAGGGCCACCGCGAGGTCCGGGTCGAGCCGGTTGATCGCAAGTCCAAGGACAACCTGATCCTCGACCCGCACGAGGCGCGCGACCTGAAGGACGGCGATCTGGTCCTGGCCCAGGTCCAGCTGCAGCCGGGCAGCCAGCGCTACGGCCCCAAGCGCGGCAAGCTGCTGGAGCGCATCGGCCGCGAGGATGAACCTCGGGCGGCATCTCTCATTGCCATCCACACCCACGGCATCCCGATGGGCTTCACCGCCCAGGCCGAGGCCGAGGCGGAAGCCGCCCAGAACCCGACGCTGCAGGGGCGCGAGGACCTGCGCGACCTGCCGTTCATCACCATCGACCCGTCCGACGCCCGCGATCACGACGACGCCGTCTTCGCCCACCCCGACCCCGACGCGAAGAACGCCGGCGGCTGGATCGTCTGGGTCGCCATCGCCGACGTCGCCGCCTACGTCCGCCACGGCATGGCCCTGGACGAGGAGGCCCGCGAGAAGGGCAACAGCGTCTACTTCCCCGACCGCGTCGAGCCGATGCTGCCCGAACGGCTGAGCAACGGCCTGTGCAGCCTGCGCGAGGGCGAGAACCGGGCCACCATGGCCGTGCGGATGGTCTTCAACAGCAACGGCAGGAAGACCAGCCACCGCTTCGTGCGCGGCCTGATGCGCTCGGCGGCCAAGCTCAGCTACGAACAGGCCCAGGCCGCCATCGACGGCGCGCCGGACGACAAGACCGGCCCGCTGGTCGACGGCGTGCTCAAGCCGCTGTGGACCGCCTACCGGCTTATGCTGAAGGGCCGCAACGCCCGCTCGCCCCTGGCCATCGAGAGCGATGAACGCCGCATCATCATCAGCGCCCAGGGCGAGGTCGCCTCGATCACCAAGCGCGCCTCGCTGGAGGCGCACCGGCTGATCGAGGAGATGATGATCCAGGCCAACGTCTCGGCGGCCGAGACGCTGGAGCAGAAGCGTACGCCGCTGATCTACCGCATCCACGACACGCCCAGCCCCGAGAAGATGCAGGCCCTGACCGACTTCCTGCAGACGCTGGACATCCCCTGGAGCAAGGGCGAGGCGCCCAACACCCACCGCTTCAACAAGCTGCTGGACGACACCCGTGAGGGACCGCACGCCGATATCGTCAACGAGGTGGTCCTGCGCAGCCAGATGCAGGCGCAGTACAATGCCGAGAACATCGGCCACTTCGGGCTGAACCTCGCCAAGTACGCCCATTTCACCAGCCCGATCCGCCGCTACGCCGACCTGATCGTGCATCGCGGCCTGATCCGGGCGCTGGGCCTCGGCTCCGATGGCCTGACCGACGAGGACATCAAGCAGATCAAGGACACCGCCGAGCGGATCACCCACGCCGAGCGTCGGGCCATGGCCGCCGAGCGCGACGCCACCGACCGCTACGTCGCCGCCTTCCTGGCCGACAAGGTGGGGGCCGAGTTCGAGGGGCGGATCACCGGCGTCACCCGGTTCGGCCTGTTCGTGCGGCTGGTCGACACCGGCGCCGACGGCCTGATCCCGGTCTCCTCGCTGGGCGACGAGTTCTTCGTCCACGACGACCGCAGCCACGCCCTGGTCGGCGAGCACAGCGGCGCCCGCTGGCCGCTGGGCATGGCGGTTGAGGTCAGGCTGCGCGAGGCGACCCCGGTGACCGGCGGCCTGCTGTTCGAGATGCTCAGTGAACCGGCCAGGGCCGATCCCAACGCCCCCAGGCCCCGGCTCGGCGTGCGCCGCCGCGGCGACTTCGGCAAGGACCCCGGCCGCGGCGGCCCCAAGCGCGGCGGCGTCCCCAAGGGCGTGAAGAAGGGCAAGCGGCGGTAGGGATCCGGACCGCTACCTTTACGGTAGTTCTTGCATTTTCCCGCAGGACATGTACCATGAAGCCGATGATCAAGCGATTCACGGTGGACCGGGCGACAACGGTCTCGAACGCGAGCGGTGTATTCCGGGACCTGCGCAGCGGCGCCTGGGCCACCCGGGTCATGTCGGCGAGCACCTATGACAAGGCCTGTGGTCGCGCGAACACCGCGCTGGAGCAGGCGATCAGTCATCCGCCCGCCCTTCCAGGGCGATGACCCACAACAGGATGTACGAGCAGCTTGTTGTCCAGAACGGCAACAAGGTTCAGGGCTTCATCGCCTACGGCCTCTACAAGTCCGCCAAGCGTGAATGGGTCCGCCAGTACCTCGCGGACCACGGGCGATCGCCGAAGGCCGCAGAGGTCGCCACCTACGTTTCCGCCTACACGTCCCAGACCATCGAAGCCTTCGAGGCCCAGGCAGCGGGCGTGCTCTCCCAGTTCGCCGGCGGCGTGGTTGCGGACGCACGACCGGAGATTGTCGAGGAGACCCTCCGGGGCACGTTCTGGAAGGGCGTCGCGCAATCGATCATCGCAAACGCCATCTACACGACCATGCTTATCGCCATCGCGTTGATCCTCGGCGCAGCCGGCATCGACCTGCTGGAAATCGCGACGACGCTGGCTCCCGGACGCGATTGACGAAGGCGCGCCTCGCCCTGAACACCGTGATAGACGCCGGGCGTTGATCCGATCCCTGCAGCAAGGCGGAGCGCGCCATGATCCTCGATCTCGACCACATCAACATCGCCACCGACCGGCTCGCCGAGACCCGGGTCTTCTATGTCGAGGTGCTGGGCCTGACCGAACGGTGGCGGCCGGACTTTTCCTTCGACGGCCACTGGCTCTACGCGGGCGACCGGCCGGTGGTGCATCTGATGACGCGGCCGACGGCGGGCGTGGGTTGTGACGCGGCGGCGCTGAGCCATGTCGCCTTCGCCATCGCCGACATCGACGCCGTGAAAGCCCGGCTCGACGGGCTGGGCGTCGCCTACCGCGAGATCGGCGTCCCGAATGCGCCCATCCGCCAGCTGTTCCTGAACGACCCCAACGGCGTGACCATCGAGCTGAACTACCTGGGCGCCGCGACCGCGCGGGAGCGGTCGGCTCCAGCAACGGAGGCGGGAGCAGTTTAAGATGTCCCTCGGGACACCTTAAACTGTCCCCCCGGCCCTGTTACGCTCCCTGCCGATAGGGGGGTCTCCGATGAAACACATCCTGCTCGCCGCGCTGCTGGGAGCGGCGCTCGCCGCGCCCGCCGCCGCCAACGATTCCACCGCCGAACTGGCCGCCGGCGGGCTGGTGCTGACGCGCACCGACGCCATCGTCATGAAGTCCGAGGACCTCTACATCTCCGCCGACGCGGTGCGGGTCCGCTATGTGTTCCTGAACACCTCGGGCAAGGACGTGACCACGCGGGTCGCCTTCCCCATGCCCGACATCGGCGGGCCGGCGTTCTACTACCACGAGACCCACATCCCCGGCGGCGAGGACCCGGCCAACCTCCTGGCCTTCCGGACACTGGTCGACGGCAAGGCCGTGAAGATGGCCGTCGAGCAGAAGGCGCTGGTCGATGACGTCGACCATACCGCCTGGCTGACGGCGCGCGGCGTGCCGCTGGCCCTGCACGTCGACGGCGTGATCGCCCGGCTGGACGCCCTGTCGCCCGCCGACCAGGACGAGGCCGTACGGCTGGGCCTGGCCCTTCTCGACGAGTATGACGCCGGCAAGGGCTGGGAAAAGCACTTCAACCCCGCCTGGATCCTCAAGACCACCTTCCACTGGGAGCAGACCTTCCCGGCCGGGCGTGAGATCGTGGTCGAGCACAGCTACAAGCCAGCCACCGGCGGCTCGGTCGGGACCATCGTGGGCTCCTCCTCCGTCAGGGCGACGCCCGAGTGGGACGAAGTCCGCGACCGCTACTGCATCGACGCCGCTTTCCTCGCCGGCGTGAAGAAGGTCCAGGGGACCGCGGAATACGCCCCCTTCACCGAGCAGCGGGTGGCCTACGTCCTGAAGACCGGCGGCAACTGGGCCGGACCCATCGGCGACTTCCGGATGGTCATCGACAAGGGCGCCCCCGCCAATCTGGTCAGCTTCTGCGCCAGCGGCGTGAAGAAGATCGGACCGACCACGTTCGACGTGCGCAAGACCAACTGGACGCCGGACAGGGACCTGTCGATCCTGATCCTCAAGCCCCTGCCGCCCGCCGAATGACGTTGGGTCACGGTTTTCAGCCCGTCATGACGGAGCCTATGCTCAGCCCATGACCGGACCCGTGCTCGACCCCAACTACGATCCCCGCAGCGACGGGGCCATGCGCGACAAGGGCGGCAAGGCCGTGAAGCCGCGCCACGCCGCCACCCTGATCATCGTGCGGCGTGACGCGAAGAAGCCCCGGCTGCTGATGGGCCGTCGGCACGGCGGCCACAGCTTCATGCCCGACAAGTGGGTGTTCCCGGGCGGGCGGGTCGACCGCAATGACTTCAACGCGCCGTCGGCCACGGAACTGGATCCGGAGGTGAAGGCCAAGCTGATCCTCACCGCCCGCCACGACAGTCCGCTGCTGCCCCGCGCGCTCGGTCTGGCCGCCATCCGCGAGACCTTCGAGGAGGCCGGGCTGCTTCTGGCGAAGGAAGCGCCCGTACGGCCCGGAGTCGGGGCCTGGCGGCCGTTCCTGGAGGCGGGCGCCCTGCCCGACCTGTCGGCCCTGAGTTACGTCGCCCGGGCGATCACGCCGCCCTACCGGCCCAAGCGCTTCGACGCCCGTTTCTTCATGGCAGAGGCCGAGTCGCTGCTGAGCCTGGAGCGCCGCCCCGACTGCGGCGAGCTGGACGAGATCGAATGGGTCGACCTCGACGAGGCCCTGGCGCTGGACCTGCCCAACATCACCCGCTTCGTGGTCGCCGAGATCGCCGAGCGGCTCGCCTCAGGCCCCCGGCCGATCCCCTTCATGCGCTTCCTCAACGGCGCGCGCCGGCTGGAGCACCTGTGAGCGCCCCTCCCCCCGACAAGGCCGTGCGGCCCCGTCACGCCGCCAGCCTGATCCTGCTGCGTCGCGAGCGGGCCGGACCCACGGTGCTGATGGGCCGGCGGCCGGCCAAGTCCCGCTTCGCCCCGGACGTCTTCGTGTTTCCGGGCGGCAAGCTGGACCGGGCCGACTTCGACCAGCCGGTGCTCAGCACGCTGGCCGAGGATAGCGTCCGCCGCGCCGCCGCACCCGGTCGGCTGGCCACCGCCCTGGCGACCGCCGCCATCCGCGAGACCGCCGAGGAAACCGGCCTGATCCTGCCGGCCGAGCATGGCGCCCTGTCGGTCGCGGCAAGGGCCATCACGCCCACCAACAGCCCGGTGCGGTTCCACGCCCGGTTCTTCGTCGCCGACGCTGACCTGGCGGTCGGCGAGGCGGCGGAATCACCCGAGCTGGCCGACCTCGCCTGGCGGCCGCTCGACGAGGCGCTGAGGCTGCCGCTGTTCGACATCACCGAGGCGATCCTGCGGTCGCTGGCGACGGGCGACTCGCCCTTCCTGATGACCTACCGGCGCGGCAAGGCGCTGGTGAAGCCGCTGGCCTGAGATCAGAGGGGCTTGCTCAGGTCGAACTCGACCCGGAAGAAGCGGCCCGGACGGCGCAGCTCGTAGGCGTAGGTCTCGCCCGGATGGACCTCGACGGCCCAGACGTTGGTCACCGAGGCGGGGTTGCCCTTGCCCAGGAACAGGGTTCGGCTGAAGGCGTCGGCCGGGAATTCCTGACGCGCGGCCGAGCCGGGCGTCTCGGTGTCGCCGCCGTACTGGGACAGATCATCCTCGGTCCCGTCGGCGTGACGGTGGTCGTGCTTGAGCCTCAGGCCATCGGCCGTTCGCGTGATGACCCAGGTCCGGGAGCGATCCTCGCCGACCGCGAAGGGAATGCGGACCTCGCGGTCGGTGCAGCCCGTGACCCGCATCACCAGCGGCTTGCCGGCGAAGTCGGCGTCCTGCGGGTCGGTGCTGACGACCCGCCCCGCGAAGCTCTGGCCGCACAGGGCCTGAAGGCGACCGAAGAAGGCGTCGGCGGGCGGCGCGGCCGGGATGGAGGCGCAGGCCGACAGAAGAAGGGCCGCGATGGCGGCGAACGGGCGAAGGTTCATCCCGCGACCGTATCCGCGACAGACATTGACTTCCAGCCGGCGGTGAGTATTTTCCGCGCCTCCAAGTTTCGGCCCGCGCGGCTACCGAAGGATTCCATCGATGGCCAAACCGGCTTCCATCAAGATCCGTCTGAACTCGACGGCGGACACCGGCTTCTTCTACGTGACCAAGAAGAACGCCCGCACCAAGACCGAGAAGATGGTGCTCAAGAAGTACGACCCGATCGTGCGCAAGCATGTCGAGTTCAAGGAAGGCAAGATCAAATAGGAGGCCTTTGGCCCCTTCGGGATTTTCATGAAGGCCGGCGCCCTGGCGCCGGCCTTTCCTTTTTTCGGGCTCAGGCCAAGCGGCTGCCCGGGACGGGCGGTAGCCGCCACGCAGGCGCTTTTCTGTGGATATCAGGCCGCGCGCGCGATGACGCGATTTCGCCCGGCCGCCTTGGCTTCATAGACCGCTTCATCGGCGCGCTTGAGCAGCAGCTCCGGCGTATCGTTCTCGCCGATGGTGCTCGACACGCCGATCGAGATCGTCACCGTGAGCAGTTCGCCGCCGCCGGCGACCCGGAACGGCGAGCCGGCCACGTGCAGCCGGATCCGTTCGGCGACGCGTTCGGCGTCCTGCAGCCGGGCGCCGGGCATGATCACCGTGAACTCCTCGCCGCCGAAGCGGCAGGGCAGATCGATGGCCCGGACGTTCGACGCCAGCCGGACCGCGAACTCGCGCAGCACCTCGTCGCCGATGTCATGGCCGAAGTTGTCGTTGATCTTCTTGAAGTGATCGATGTCGATCATCAGGGCGGACACCGGATCGCCGCCATGCATCGCACGCTTCACCAGGGCGCCGAGCTGGCCCTCCATGTAGCGACGGTTGTGCAGACCGGTGAGCTGGTCGGTGACCGCCAGCTCGAGCGAGTGATCGAGATTGTCGCGCAGGAAGTCGGTGTAGCGCTTGCGACGGATCTGGGTCCGGGCCCGGGCGGCCATTTCCTGCGGGTCGATCGGCTTGGTCAGGATGTCGTTGACGCCGATCTCCAGCGCCTTGACCAGGCGATGCCGCTCGTCGGAGTCGACGATGGCCAGGATCGGCAGGTGACGGGTCGCCTCGTCGGAGCGGATGTTGGCGGCGAAGCGGAGGCCGTCGAAGCCCCGCGCCGTGGCGTTGACCACGATCAGGTCCACCGGCCCCCTGGCCGTCATGTGCGCCTTTTCCGGGTCGGTCTCGGCCACCGGCCGGTGCTCGACCGACAGTTCGGCCATCAGCCGCTGGGCCTGACGTTCGTTGTCGTCGAGGACCAGCACCCGCCCGCCCGAGCCGCCCAGCCGGGCGGCGGCGCCGGCGATCACGCCGATGCGGCGTCCGGAAGCCTCGCGGGCCCGCAGCTCGTCCAGCACCTGCTTGAGGCGGGTCAGGCTGCGGACGCGGGCGAACAGCATCACGTCGTCGATCGGCTTGGTCAGGAACTCGTCCGCGCCGGCTTCCAGCCCGGTGATCCGGTCAGAACGGCCGTCGAGGGCGGTGACCAGCACCACCGGGATGTGACGGGTGATCGGGTCGGCCTTCAGCCGCCGGCAGACCTCGAAGCCATCCATGCCGGGCATCATGACGTCGAGCAGGACGATGTCGGGCTTCTCGGAGGCGGCGAGCGCCAGGGCCGTGGGCCCGTCGCTGGCGGTCAGCACCTCGTAGTACTCGGCCGTCAGACGAGCCTCGAGCAGCTTCACATTGGCTTCTATGTCATCGACAACCAGGATCCGCGCGCTCATCGCCTGCCCTCTCCTAGTCCAGAAGCCGCTTGATGGTGTCGAGGAAGTGCACCACCGAAATCGGCTTGGAAATGTAGGCCTCGCAACCGCCTTCGCGAATGCGCTCCTCGTCGCCCTTCATCGCGAAGGCCGTGACGGCCACGACCGGAATATGGTTCAGGTCGTCGTCTTCCTTCAGCCATTTCGTGACCTCCAGACCGGAGATCTCGGGCAGCTGGATATCCATGAGAATCAGGTCGGGGCGGTGCTCGCGCGCGATGGCGAGCGCCTGCAACCCTTCGCGCGTCTGAAGGGTTTCATACCCTTGCGCGTCGAGCAGGTCGTGGAAGAGCTTCATATTGAGCTCATTATCCTCGACGATGAGGACCTTCTTGGCCATCTACGGACCTGAACCCCAGCCATCTGATGCGACGCGAAAACAAGCGACTCGCCGCGATTTCTCCGGTGCAGTAGTCCCTGAATATCCTTAAACCCGAGCTAACCCGATCTTGCCCCAAGCACTGACCCTCACCGACCTCTCCATCCACGCCGACGCGCCGCTGCTGATCGTCGACGTCGACGAGGTGCTGGCCCACTTCATGGCGGGGTTCGAACGCTACATCGGCCGTCACGGCTACGAGATGCGGATCGACCGGTTCGCCCTGTTCCAGAACATCTACCGCCCCGGCGAGACCGAAAGCCTGGACTTCGCGACCGGCAAGGCGCTGTTCGATGACTTCTTCCGCGACGGGGCCGGCGACCTCGATCCGGTGGACGGCGCCGCCGACGCCCTGGCCACCCTGTCGACGAAGGCCGGGGTGGTGATCCTGACCAACGCCCCGGCCCATGCGCTGGAGTCGCGGACCGGCTGGCTGAGCACCCACGGCTTCGACTACCCGATGATCCTGCATTCCGGGCTCAAGGGGCCGACCATCCTGGAGATGAGCCGGCGCACGACAGGCCCGGCCTGTTTCATCGACGATCTGCTGCCCAATCTCGATTCGTCGGCGGAGGCCGCACCGGACGTGAAGCGCTTCCAGATCATCGCCGATGCCCGCCTGCGGCCGCTGGCGCCGACCGCTCCGGACCGCCACGGCCTGCACGAGGACTGGGCGACGCTCGGCCCGGCGCTGGAGGCCGCGGTCCGGTGATCCGCGTCGGCGTCGATTTCGGGGGCACCAAAATCGAGGCGGCGGCGCTGGGCCCGGACGGCGCCTTCCTGGCCCGCGTCCGGGCGCCCAACCCCGGCGACTATGACGAGGCCGTGGCGGCGGTGCGGGACTTGGTGCGCGAAGCCGAGCGCGAGGCCGGCGCGGCGAACGCCACCGTCGGCATGGGCATCCCCGGCTCGGTTTCTCCCGTGACCGGACGCATCCGAAACGCCAACTCCGTCTGGATGAACGACCGCCCGTTCAAGGAAGATGTCGAGGCGGCGCTGGGCCGGCCGATCCGGCTGCAGAACGACGCCAACTGCTTTGCGCTGTCCGAGGCCGTGGACGGCGCTGCGGCCGGGGCGAACGTCGTGTTCGGCGCCATCCTGGGCACCGGCTGCGGCGGCGGGGTGGTGGTGCGGGGGGAAGCGCTCCAGGGCCGCAACGGCATCGCCGGCGAATGGGGCCACGGCCCCCTGCCCTGGCCGACGCGGGAGGAGCATCAGGCCCACAGGTGCTGGTGCGGGAGGACCGATTGCCTGGAAACCTGGGTCTCCGGCTCTGCCTTCTGCGAGGACTATGAGCGCAGCACGGGTCTCAAGGTGGACGGCCGCGCGATCATCGAGCGTGTCCAGGCCGGGGACGCTGCGGCCGGGGCCTGCCTCGATCGCTACGTCGACCGGCTGGGCCGGGCGCTGGCGGCGATGTGCAACCTGCTCGACCCGGACGTCATCGTCCTCGGCGGCGGCATGTCCAACGTCGAGGCCCTTTACGATCGGGTCCCGCCCATCGTGGCGCACTACGCCTTCACCGACCGGTTCACGACGCCGATTATACCGGCGAAGTACGGCGACTCCTCCGGAGTCCGCGGCGCGGCCTGGCTCTGGCCGGCGGACCACTGACCCCCTCCTCCTCGATGGAGGAGGGGCAGGGGTGGTGGTGTGGCCGCTGAAATTCCGTTGAGTCCGGCAAGGCTCTGAGCCTCGCGCGCCCCATTTTGTCGGCGCCGAGCTTCCACCACCATCCCCGGCCCTTCCTCCATCGAGGAGGAAGGGAGAAGATGGGTCCATGAAATCCCTCTGCCGCGACTGCTTCCGGACCGGAGACGACCAGCCGCGCCGCTGCCCGGCCTGCGGCTCGATGCGTGTCGTCCGGCATGAGGAGCTGGCCAGGCTCGGCATGGCCCACCTGGACTGCGACGCCTTCTACGCTTCGGTGGAGAAGCGCGACCGGCCGGAACTGCGCGACGTCCCGGTGATCGTCGGCGGCGGGGTGCGCGGCGTGGTGACCACCTGCTGCTACATCGCCCGGATGAGCGGCGTGCGCTCGGCCATGCCGATGTTCAAGGCCACGCGCCTCTGCCCCCAGGCCGTGATCCTCAAGCCCGACTTCCAGAAGTACCGCACCGAGAGCAAGCGCATCTTCGGCAAGGTCCGCGACCTGACCCCGCTGGTGCAGGGCCTGTCGCTGGACGAGGCCTGGATGGACCTGTCGGGCACCGAGCGCCTGCACGGCGCGCCGCCGGCCGTCACACTGGCCAGGCTGCAGGCGGAGATCGAGGCGGAGATCGGGCTGACCGTCTCCATCGGTCTGGCCCCCAACAAGTTCCTGGCCAAGATCGCCTCCGATCTGGACAAGCCGCGCGGCTTCTCGGTGATCGGCGAAGCGGAGGCCGTCTCGTTCCTGGCCGGAAAGCCCGTCGGCATCATGCCGGGGGTCGGCCCGGTCATGGTCGCCAGCCTGGAGAAGGCCGGCTACCGCACGGTCGGCGACATCGCCGCGGCCGACCTGAGGGACCTGGTCGACCGCTTCGGCGCCCAGGGCCTGCATCTGCACAGGCTGGCGCTGGGCCAGGACAGTCGCCCCGTAAGCCCCAACGAAGCGCGCAAGACGATCAGCGCCGAGACCACCTTCAACAACGACCTCATCGCCGTGGAGGCGCTTGAGGATCGCCTCTGGCCGCTGTGCGAAAAGGTCGCGCGGCAATTGCGGGCCGAGGGCATCGCCGGCCGGGTGGCGCACCTGAAGCTGCGAACGCCCGACTTCCGCATCATCACCCGCCGCCGCACCCTGGCGATGCCGACCCAGACCGCCCGGACCCTGTTCGGCGTGGCGCGCGAACTGCTGGCCGCCGAGCGGCCGGGGACCGCCTACCGGCTGATCGGCGCCGGCCTGTCTGATTTCTCGCCGGCGGATGAGGCCGGCGCGGACCTTTTCGCGGACGACGAACGCCGGGCGCTGCGCGGCGAGACCGCCGTCGACGCCCTGCGCGCCCGATTCGGCAAGGCGGCGGTGGTGACCGGCCGGGCCCTGCGGAGCGAGGATCAGGACTGAGGCGACTCACCCCGGCGGCGGCCCCGCGCCAGCGCGCCTGCGGCGTCGCCATGGGCCGCAATCAACCACCCGCGCCCCGATCGAACCCCTCCCGAGCGGAGAATCGTGATCACGAGCGCGCCAAAGCGGCCCATAGCGGGCCGTCGCCCCTTCCAAAGCAGCGGCGTTTCCATATCTAATCGACTTGAAGGCGGCCCTGTCCCGGGTCGCCGGGAATGGATGTTCATGGCGGAGAAGAAGTCAGGCGGCGGGCAGAACGGCGTGGGTTCGGCGGTGGTCACACAGACCCGTCCGAAGACCGCGAAGCCTTCCCTGTACCGCGTGCTTCTGCTGAACGACGACTACACGCCGATGGAATTCGTCGTGTACGTGCTTGAGCGCTTTTTCAACAAATCGCGCGAAGATGCGACCCGCATCATGCTCCACGTGCACCAGAATGGCGTCGGCGTCTGTGGGGTCTTCACCTACGAGGTCGCGGAGACCAAGGTATCGCAGGTGATCGACTCCGCCCGCCGGCATCAGCATCCGCTTCAGTGCACTATGGAAAAGGATTGAGGAGCCCAGCTTGCCCTCGTTTTCGCGCAATCTCGAAGAGACCCTCCACCGCGCCGTGGCCTACGCCAACCAGCGTAAGCACGAGTATGCGACCCTGGAGCATCTGCTCCTGTCCCTGACGGACGACGAGGACGCGGCGGGGGTGATGAGCGCCTGCGACGTGGACCTGGCGGCCATCAGGAAGACCCTGACCGGCTATCTCGACACCGAACTGCGCAGCCTGATCGTCGAGGATGGCGAGGACGCCAAGCCGACCGCCGGCTTCCAGCGCGTGATCCAGCGCGCCGTGATCCACGTCCAGTCCTCCGGGCGCGACGAGGTCACCGGCGCCAATGTGCTGGTCGCCGTCTTCTCCGAGCGCGAGAGCCACGCCGCCTACTTCCTGCAGGAGCAGGACATGACGCGGTACGACGCGGTCAACTACATCGCCCACGGCATCGCCAAGAAGGCCGGCGCCTCCGAGCCCAAACAGGCCAAGGGCTCGAACGCCGGCGAGGCCGACGAGGAGAAGGCCGCCGTCAAGACCGGCGGCGAGGCCCTGGAGGCCTATTGTGTCGACCTCAACGAGAAGGCTCGCCAGGGCAAGGTCGATCCGCTCATCGGCCGGATGAACGAGGTCGAGCGCTGCATCCAGATCCTGTGCCGCCGGACCAAGAACAACCCGCTGCTCGTCGGCGACCCGGGCGTGGGCAAGACCGCCATCGCCGAGGGCCTGGCCCTGAAGATCGTCCGCCACCAGGTGCCGGAAGTGCTTGAGGGCGCCACCATCTTCTCGCTCGACATGGGCGCGCTTCTGGCCGGCACCCGCTATCGCGGCGACTTCGAGGAGCGGATCAAGCAGGTGGTCAAGGAGCTGGAAAACCACCCCAACGCCATCCTGTTCATCGACGAGATCCACACGGTGATCGGCGCCGGCGCGACCAGCGGCGGGGCGATGGACGCCTCCAACCTGCTCAAGCCCGCCCTGGCCAGCGGCTCACTGCGTTGCATGGGCTCGACCACCTACAAGGAGTTCCGTCAGCACTTCGAGAAGGATCGCGCCCTGGTCCGTCGCTTCCAGAAGATCGACGTGAACGAGCCGACGGTCGAAGACACCCTGAAAATCCTCAAGGGACTCAAGATCTACTACGAGGAATTTCACAAGCTGAAGTACACCAACGACGTCCTGAAGACGGCCGTCGACCTGTCGGCGAAGTACATCACCGACCGCAAGCTGCCGGACAAGGCGATCGACGTCATCGACGAGGCGGGCGCCGGCCAGATGCTGCTGCCCGAAGGCAAGCGCAAGAAGACCATCGGCGTGAAGGAGATCGAGGCCGTCGTCGCCAAGATCGCCCGCATCCCGCCGAAATCGGTCTCCAAGACCGACACCGAAGCCCTGAAGGAACTGCAGAGCGACCTCGAACGCGCCGTGTTCGGCCAGGACGAGGCCATCGCCCAGCTGGCCAGCGCCATGAAGATGGCCCGGGCCGGCCTGCGCGATCCCAACAAGCCGATCGGCTGCTACCTGTTCAGCGGTCCGACCGGCGTGGGCAAGACCGAGGCGGCCCGTCAGCTGGCCTCCACGCTCGGCATCGAGCTGCTGCGCTTCGACATGAGCGAGTACATGGAGCGCCACACGGTCAGCCGCCTGATCGGCGCCCCTCCGGGCTACGTCGGCTATGACCAGGGCGGCCAGCTGACCGACGCGGTCGACCAGCACCCGCACGCCATCGTCCTGCTCGACGAGATCGAGAAGGCGCACCAGGACGTCTACAACATCCTGCTGCAGGTGATGGACAACGGTCAGCTGACCGACAGCAACGGCAAGAAGGTCGATTTCCGCAATGTGGTCCTGATCATGACCACCAACGCCGGCGCCGCCGACGCCCAGCGCCAGACCATCGGCTTCGGCCGCGACCGGGCCGACGGGGAGAGCGACGAGGCCATCAAGCGCATCTTCACGCCGGAGTTCCGCAACCGCCTGGACGCCGTGGTGGCCTTCAAGCCGCTGACCCAGGAGATCATCCGCCAGGTCGTGCAGAAGTTCGTCCTGCAGCTGGAAGCCCAGCTGGCCGACCGCAACGTGACCATCGAGACCAGCGACGAGGCGGCCGACTGGCTGGCCAAGAACGGCTTCGACGAGCTCTACGGCGCCCGGCCCCTGGCCCGCGTCATCCAGGAGCACATCAAGAAGCCGCTTGCCGACGACATCCTGTTCGGCAAGCTGGCCAAGGGCGGCCACGTCAAGGTCGTGCTCAAGGATGGCAAGATCGCCTTCGAGTTCGAGGTTGATCGCGCCACGCCCCGCGCGCCCGGCGCTCCGGAGATCGAGGAGCCCGCGCTCGCGGAATAGTGGACAAAATGGGAACAACCGGTTAGGTTGTTCCCATGACGCCCTTCCCGTTCGACACGCTCAGCGCTTCCAAGCAGCTCCGCGAAGCGGGCATGCCCGAAGGCATGGCCGAGGCGGTGGTGTCGGTGTTCCAGCACGCGGCCATTCCGCCGGACATCAGCGACCTGGCGACGAAGTCTGACTTCGCCGGAATGGCGACCAAAGCCGACATCGCAGACATGGTGCGGAAGGCTGACATCGTCGACATGGCCACGAAGCAGGATATCGCCGACATGGCGACCCGGGCGGACCTGTCGGAGTTGCGCCTCGCCGCAAAGGCGGATCTGCTTGAGCTGGAAGTCCGGATCATGGAGCGGATGCGCCAGCAAGGCTGGGCATTGCTGGGCGGGACGACCGTCCTGCTCGCCGTTTCAACGGGAATCGGCAGGCTCATCGCCTGATCGTCTGCCCGAACGGGCTTGCGCCCGGGGCCCCCTCCGCCCGATGCTGTCGGCCAGCCTCCGGAGAGACCCATGAAGTACCGCATGCTCGGCGCGAGCGACCTGAACGTCTCTGAAATCTCCCTCGGCTCCTGGCTGACCTACGGCGTCGGGGTCGAGGCGGACAACGCCCGGGCCTGCGTGGACCGCGCCTTCGACCTGGGGATCAACTTCATCGACACGGCCAACGTCTATGGCCGGGGCTCGGCCGAGTCGGTGCTGGGCGAGACCCTCGCCGGCCGGCCCCGCGACAGCTACGTTCTGGCGACCAAGCTGTGGGGCGACATGGGCGGCGGCGACAAGGGCCTGTCCCGCGTCCAGGTGCACAAGCAGATCGACGCCTCCCTGACGCGCCTGCGGACCGACTATGTCGACCTCTACCAGTGCCACCGCTACGACCCCGACACGCCGCTGGAAGAGACCATGGAGGCCCTGAGCGAGATCGTCCGCGCCGGCAAGGTGCGCTGGATCGGCTTCAGCGAATGGGGTCCCGAGCAGATCGAGGCGGCCTTCGCGATACCCGGCGTCGAGCGGTTCGTCTCCAGCCAGCCGCAGTACTCGATCCTGTGGCGGCGGCCGGAGAAGGCGGTGATCCCGATCTGCGCCGCCAACGGCGTCTCGCAGATCGTCTGGTCGCCGCTGGCCCAGGGCGTGCTGAGCGGGAAGTACGACCCCGACAGCGCCCCGCCCGCAGACTCCCGCGCCGCCAGCGACAGCATGTCGGGCGCCATCGGCGGCTGGATGCGGCGCGAGGTGCTGGAGGCCGTGCAGCGGATTAAGCCGATCGCGGCCGAGGCCGGCTGCACCCTGGCCCAGTTCGCGCTGGCCTGGGTGCTGCGCGAGCCGAACGTGGCCTCCGCCATCGTCGGCGCCAGCCGCCCCGCGCAGCTCGACGACAACGCCGCCGCCGTCGACCTCAAGATCGATCCGGCGCTGTTCGCGCAGGCCGAGGCGATCGCCGACACCATCCCGCGGCGTTAGGCGTCCAGCGCCGCCGAGATCTGCGCCGCAAGGGTCTTGAGCTCCTCGACGTCGGCCATGCCCCCGGCGTGGCGGCCCAATGGCACACCGTCCCAGCGCGGGATGATGTGGACGTGCAGGTGGAACACGGTCTGGCCGGCGGGCGCTCCGTTGAACTGCGTCACCACGATGCCGTCAGGCTTGAGCGCCGCCTTCACCGCCCGCGCCACCTTCTGCACGCCGCCGATGACCCGACCCAGAGCCTTGGGCTCGGCGTCGAGCAGGTTGCGCGCCTTCGAGGTCTTCGAGATGACCAGGACATGCCCCTTCGCCTGGGGAAAGACGTCCATGAAGGCCAGGATCTCCGCGTCCTCGTAGACCTTCACCGCGGGCATCTCGCCGCGCACGATCTTCGCGAAGATGTTGCCGTCGTCGTAGGCGCCGTCGAGGCTCATGGCCGGTCTCCGTTGGGTGCTGGCTGCTCGTAACCCACACCGGACGGAGTGCAAACCCGCGCGTGCCGTGGTGTCCTCACCCCGCCTTGAAGGGCGAATACTCTTCCGCCAGCCAGTCCATCTCCTGCCGCACGGCCGTGCGCTCCTGATCGAGGTAGCGGCGCACGGGCTCGCGCAGGCCCGGATCGGCGATCCAGTGGGCGCTGTAGACCTCCGCCGGCAGATAACCGCGGGCGATCTTGTGCTGGCCCTGGGCGCCGGCCTCGACGCGCGGCAGGCCCAGGCGGATGGCATGCTCGATGGCCTGGTAGTAGCAGAGCTCGAAATGCAGGAAGGGGATGGTCTCGACGCAGCCCCAGTTGCGGCCGAACAGGCAGTCGCCGCCGATCAGGTTCAGCGCCCCGGCCACCCAGCGTCCGTCCTTGCGCGCCATGACCAGCAGCACCTGGTCGGCCATCCGCGCGCCCAGCATCGAGAAGAAGGCGCGGTTCAGGTAGGGGCTGCCCCACTTCCGCCCGCCGGTGTCCTGGTAGAAGTCGTAGAAGGCGTCCCAGTGCTCTTCGGTCAGGGCCGCGCCGGTAAGGCCGACGATCTCATCGACGCTCGCCTGGGCGTCGCGGCGTTCGCGGCGGATGGTCTTGCGCCGGCCCGACGACAGGGCGGCCAGGAAATCCTCGAACGTCCCGTAGCGGTTGTTGAACCAGTGGTACTGCTGGTCCTGGCGCGGCAGCAGGCCGGCGCCGATCAGGAAGCGCCAGTCGTCCCGGTCCGGGAAGGTGACGTGAAGACCCGAGGCGCCGAGGCGCTCGCACAGGGTCAGGGCGCCGCCCAGCAGCGTCTGGCGTCCCTCGTCCGGGTCGATGTCCGGCCGCACCAGCAGGCGCGGCCCGGTGACCGGCGAGAACGGCGCGGCGCACTGCAGCTTGGGATAGTACCGCCCCCCTGCCCGCTCGTAGGCGTCGGCCCAGGACCAGTCGAAGACGTACTCCCCCTGGCTGTGGCTCTTGAGATAGAGCGGCATGACCGCGGCCACGCGCCCGGCCTCGTCCTCGACGCTGAGGTGGTGCGGCGCCCAGCCGGTGCGGTCGCCGACGCTGCCGGACTGCTCCAGCGCGTCGAGGAAGTCGAAGGCGACGAAGGGGTTGTACCCGGCGCCCGCCGGCGCGCAGCCGTCCCAGTCCGCCCGCTCAAGCTCGGCGATACGGCGATGGATGCGGACGGCGGGCTTGAGGGGGATGGTCACGGCAAGGGCAAGATAGGCGGCGTAGCGGCCGTGGCAAACGGGGAAGGCTGCGTGGGGACATGCACCATCTTCGGTACGTGTCCCCTGCAGCTTAAACGGCTGGGGACACGCACTGAAGTGCATGTCCCCGATCGCCGGTCAGGCCGCGAACCCTTCGAAGATCACGTTGTCGACGTGGGGGCGCAGACGTTCGACTTCCTTTTCGGTGCGGACGGTCCAGGCGATGACCGGCATGCCCTGGTCGCGGAAGGCCTGCGCCCGGTCCCAGGGCAGCATGCCGCGCTCCAGCGCCAGGAAGTCCGGGCGGGCGATCTCGACCTGCTCGAGGTTGGCCATCGACTTGCGGATCTCCGGCGACAGGTGCCTGGCCCCGTCGTCGGCCCACTGATAGCTGTCCAGCCCGCGCAGGATCTGGGGATGGTGATCGGCGAACCAGGCGTGGCTGTAGGGGTTGAAGCCGATCACGCAGGTCGGGCCGTTGTGGTCGAGCAGCACCTCGCTGACCCGCTTTTCCAGCGGGCCGACCTCGCCGAACGGCGTCTTCAGCTCGATGTGGATCATGGCGCGATGGCCGACCTCGACCAGCACCTCGGCCAGTGTCGGAATGCCCTCGTCCGTCGCCTTGAGCCGCAGGGCGCGCAGGTCGTGCAGCGCGCGGTCTGACAGCCTGCCCTCGGCCCCGGTCATCCGCTCCAGCCCGTAGTCGTGGAACACCACAGCCTCGCCGTCGGCGGTGATCTGGACGTCGAGCTCGATGCCGTAACCGCCGGCGCAGGCGGCCTGGAAGGCGCCCAGCGAGTTCTCCGGCGCCCCGTCTGGCGTCCAAAGCCCGCGGTGCGCGATGGCCGGGCCGAACAACAGCTCCCAGGCCTCGCCGAACTCATGCGGTTGCGGACGGGCCCGGGGCTTCATCATGCGATCTCCACCACGGCGTCGACCTCGACCGCGAAGTTGCGCGGCAGGCGGTAGACGCCGACCGCCGAGCGGGCGTGACGTCCGGCTTCGCCGAACGCCTCGACCATGAGGTCGGAACAGCCGTTCACGACGCTGGGGATGTCGAAGAAGTCGGGGCCGGCCTGGACGAACCCTCCCAGCTTGACCACCCGGACCACGCGGTCGAGGTCGCCGTCGCAGGCGGCGCGCATCTGGGCCAGCAGGTTCACGCCGCACAGCCGCGCGGCGCGCTGGGCGGTCTCGAGATCAACGGCCTCGCCGACGATGCCGGTGATGCCGCCCGAGGCGTCCAGGGACACCTGGCCGGAGATGTGGACGAGATTGCCGCTGCGCACGAACGGCACGTAGTTGGCGATCGGGGCGACCGGACTGGGCAGGGTGATGCCGGCGGCGGCGAGGCGTTGTTCGACCTTGGACATGACGCGCTTCTAGCCCGCGTCGGCGACGGACGGAAGCGGACGTGAAAAAGGCCCGGGTTGGAGAACCCGGGCCTTCACGCGAACTTGACCGGCTGTCTGGGGGGAGAAGGGCCGGCCCTGTGCGTTCGCTTACTTCGCGGCTTGCAGCTTTTCGACGGTCGCGGTGACGCGTTCGTTGAGCGGCTTGACCGCGTCCTTCACCGAGGCGGCGACGACTTCGCCCATCTTCGAGGCTTCGGCCATGTAGCCTTCCATCGCGGCCTTGACCCAGGCGGTCTGCAGCTCGACGGCTTCCTGCACGCTCTTGGCGCCGGCCAGCGCCTTGGCGGCGGCGACCTGGTCTTCCATGGACTTCTTGGAGAAGGCCATGACCTGCGCGCCGAGGGCTTCAGCGCCCTTGGTGGCCGCGGTCACCGAGGCGACGACGGCTTCCAGGTTCTTCTTGGAGTAGGCGTTCACTTCGTTGAGCGTCGCCAGCGACTTCTCGACGTTGTCCTTGAACGCCTGATTGCCGGCGGTGGTGAACTGCTCGACGGTGGTCTTCAGGGTTTCGGCGCCAGTGGCCATCGGAAAGCTCCTTTTGGTGGTCGGGGAGGACCTGGAGGAAAGGGGATGAGGCGACGAACGAGTCGCCGCCGCTGGACATCCTTGTTTCATGTTGCAGTGCAGCAGTCAACGAATTTTGTGCACTGCACAATAAACGTCACGAAGCGCGATCCCTGTGCGCCGACGCCTGGATCGCGACCACCCGCCGAAAGGGGGCGCCGGTTCGCTCAACAGTTGTTTACTTTGGCGAAAGACGACAGCATGCATGCTAATGAGGCAGCCCGAAGGGACTTTCGGGGGCGTCCCGTTTCAGCCATTCGACGGACGAAGCATGCTCCAGCCCGCCCGCCGCGCGCATCTCGCACTTGCCCTGTTCGCCATGCTGGCGGCCGGTCTGGTCGCGCCCGGCCTGGCGCGGGCCCAGGTCCCCTACCTGTCCATTCCGGCCAGTGAACCCAAGTACGCGGCGATCGTGGTCGACGCCAACACCGGCGAAGTCCTCTACGCCAAGCGCGCCGACAGCCCGCGCTATCCCGCTTCGATCACCAAGGTCATGACCATGTACCTGGTCATGGAGGCGATGTCCGAGGGCCGGGTGAAGCCGACGGACATGGTGACGATTTCGGCCCGCGCCGCGTCGCAACCGCCGACCAAGCTGGGCGTGCCGGCCGGTGATCAGGTCAGCGTCGATGATGCGCTCAAGGCTCTGGCCACACGGTCGGCCAACGACATGGCTGTGGCCCTTGCCGAACATATCGCCGGCACCGAGCAGCGCTTCGCCGCGCTGATGACCCTGCGCGGCCAGGAGCTGGGCATGAGCAACACGCGGTTCGTGAACGCGTCCGGCCTGCCCGACAACCGTCAGATCTCCAGCGCCCGCGACATCGCCATCATGTCGCGCGCCGTGATGCGCGATTTTCCGCAGTACTATGGCTACTTCAGCATCAACGCCTTCTACTTCCGCGGCCGGCTGATCACGAGCCACAACCGGCTGATGGGCCAGTTCGCCGGCATGGACGGCCTGAAGACCGGCTACATCAACGCCTCGGGCTTCAATCTGGCGGCCTCGGCCGTGCGCGACGGCCGTCGGCTGATCGCCGTGGTTCTGGGCGGCCGCTCGACGGTGACGCGCGACGACCACGTCGAGGACCTGCTGCTGACCGGCTTTGACGTGCTCAAGCGCCGCTCGCTGGGCGAGTCCATCACCGTGGCCCAGTCCATGTTCGAACCGGTGATCGAGGGGCCGGTGATCCGGCCGCCGACCGCCATGGGCGACTCCGGCGAGATCGCCGGCCTGCGCGTGGTGCTGACCGACGGCCCCGCTCCGTCCACACCGATGGCGATCCAGCGCTCGATGACTCCGATCGCCGATCCGGTGAGCAAGCCGACACCGGCCAGGAAGGCCGCACCGAAGAAGCCTCGCGGCCAGTATGTGGTCCAGGCCGGCGCCTTCAAGTCCAGGGACCAGGCCCGCCAGCAGCTGAAGCTGATCCAGAAGCGCTTCGCCTCGGCTTTCTCAGAGGCCGAAGCGGAAATCGGCGGCGCCGTGGGCGGCTACTTCCGCGTCCGGTTCGAAGGCATGACCGCCGACGCCGCCCGCGCCGCCTGCAAGACCCTCAAGGCCAAGAAGCAGGCCTGCATGGTCATCGCGCCCTAAGGGCTGGCGGCCTCAAGTCCGGAAGGGCGCGATCGGCAGCCGCGCCCTTGTCGTTTGCGCAAAGCTCCGCCGTCATCCTCGGGCTTGTCCCAAGGATCCCTCGTCCAGCTTCACTGTGAGAGAATGGTCACATCCGCACCTGCGATCCGACGCAGGGATCCTCGCCACGCGGGCGAGGGTGACGGAAGTGGGTCAATCACCGTCATTTCCGCAGCAGCGTGTCCCGCGCCGCGTTGAGGCGAGCCGCCAGGCCGCTGGTGCCGCCGGCGTCGGGATGCACCGCGCGGATCAAGCGGCCGTAGGCGGCCTGGATCTCCTCGCGGGTGGCGTCAGGCCCGACGCCCAGGATCTCGCGCGCGTCCGAGATGGCGGCGTCATCCGTCGGGTCGGCGGGCCGCGCCGGTGCCCCGCGCCCGATGAAGACCAGACCGACGCCCACCGCCGACAGGATCGCCCCCGGCAGGTAGCGCCCGCTCGCGGCCAGCAGGCCGCCCGCCGCGACGATGGCCCCGCCGATGCTGCCGGCGAGGATCTTCATCTCGCGCTGCTGCAGAAGCGGACGCGCCCGGCGCCCGACCCAGACGAGCAGGACAAACAGGGCGACGCCGATCAGGATGTAGATCATGGAGCCGCTTCTAGCCCGCCTGCTACTCGGCGGCGAGCAATCGTTCGCCGGTCCAGGCCGACAGGCCCACCGCGTGCAGCAGGGCCCGCAGTTCCTGGCGGGCGGCGACGTGGGTCAGCGACACCGGGATCGGCCGCACCTTCGGCGACAGGTCGGCGACCGTCAGGCCGAACGGGAAGAGCTCGCGGTAGATGACCCGGTCACGCAGACCCGAGGCGACCCGGAACCCGACCCGCTTGGCGAGCGCCGTCAGCCGGTCGTCGATCCGCTTGCGGTTGCGGGCCTCGACACTGGCAAGGCGGTTGCGCAGCACGACCCAGTCCAGCGGCGCCCGCTGACCGGCCATGGCGCGGGCCTTGCGGGCCTCCCAGACGATTTCCGAATAGAGGCCGGGCTTCTGAAGCTCGAGCGTCACCGGATCGACGTGACCCAGCATGTCGAAGTCGACGAAGCTGTCGTTCATCGGGGTGACGACCATGTCGGCACGGGCGTGGGCGGTGCGCGACAGGGCGGTATCGCCGCCGGGGGTGTCGATGACCACGAACTCGGCGTCCTGGCGGGCGCGGTCGAAGGCCTCGTGAAAGCGCTCGACCTGCTCGGCGTCCGGCGCGCGGGCCAGGGCCACGCCGTCCTCGGCCGGGTGGCGGGCCAGCGGCTGGGGCAGGACGACGCCGTTGGAGGCGCTCCAGAGCTGACGGTTGTTGAAGAACCGCCCGGTCGACGACTGGCGAAGGTCCAGGTCGATCACCGCGACCGACGCGCCGCCATGCAACAGGCCGGCAGCCAGGTGAACGGCGATGGTCGACTTGCCGGCGCCGCCCTTCTCGTTCCCGATGACGATGACGTGTGGCTGTGTGGTGGCCATGTCCTGGTCCCCGCTTCAACACCGACTCAGCGTCGGGCCTTGTCCGACGAGACACCCGTAGCGTCAGCCCTGCAATCGCACGGGACGATTTGTCCACAGGCGGCTTGTCACAGGGGAAGGCCGCGCGATAAGCCGCGCGCCATGGTTCAGAGTCCCCTCCCCGTCGTCCGCACCGTCGCCGCCCTTCGCGCCCAGGTCTCAGCCTGGAAGCGTGAGGGCCTGCGCGTGGCCATGGTCCCGACCATGGGCGCGCTGCACGAGGGGCACCTTTCGCTGGTGCGGCTGGGCGGGGAGATGGCCGACAGGACGGTGGTCTCGATCTTCGTCAATCCGACGCAGTTCGCGCCGCACGAGGACTTCGACGCCTATCCGCGCGGCGAGGACCGCGACAGCGCCCTGCTGGCCGCCGCCGGCTGCGCGCTGCTGTTCGCCCCGACGGTCGGCGAGATGTACCCCGACGGCTTCGCCACCACGGTCAACGTCGCCACCGGCGTCTCCGAGCCGCTGGAGGGCGTCGCACGGCCGCACTTCTTCGGCGGGGTGGCCACGGTGGTCGCCAAGCTGCTCAACCAGTGCCGTCCGGACGTCGCCGTCTTCGGCGAGAAGGACTACCAGCAGCTGCTGGTGATCAAGCGCATGGCCCGCGACCTCGACCTCGGCGTCGAGATCGTCGGCGGGCCGACCCGCCGCGAGGCCGACGGCCTGGCCCTGTCCTCGCGCAACACCTCCCTGACGCCCGAGGAGCGCGAGGCCGCCGCAGCCCTGCCCGCCGCCATGGCCGCCGCCGTCGGCTGGCTGCGCGAGGGCCAGGCCGCCGAAGGCGTCGAGGGCCGGGTCAAGGCCATCCTCGGCGAGGCCGGCTTCGGCAAGGTCGACTACGTCGAGGTCCGCGACGGCGAGACGCTGGAGCGCATGGGCCCGGGCCCGGTCGGCGCGGGCGCGCGGCTGTTCGTGGCGGCCTGGATGGGGAAGACGCGGCTGATCGATAACTGGGGGGTTTGAGGGCTTGGGGACATGTACTTCAGTACGTGTCCCCCTTCGCAATTTCCCCGTCCGTCATCGTCGGACTTGTTCCGACGACCCATGCGCATCGATCTGTGCGGGTTGGCTCGGCGCCGAACGAAGCCCATTCCTCGAATGCCATGTTCATGGGTCGTCGGAACAAGTCCGACGATGACGGGATAGGTTCAGGGGACACGCACTGAAGTGCATGTCCCCGCCTCTACCACGCCCCCAGCTCCCTAAGCTGCCGCGCCAGGTCCTGCGGCACGGCCTCGTCGCCGCCCGTCGCCAGGTCCGGCGGGGCGTCGCCGGCCTCGAGGTATCGCCAGCCCTGGAAGGCGCGGCGGGGCTGCGGGGCGGTCTCGATGAGGTCGGGCTTGAGATAGATGCGGCAGGGCTGCGGCCCGCCCTCCTCCGTGACGATCTCGTCGATCGCCTGCCGGACCAGCACCTGGCCCTTGATCACCCAGTAGAGCGAGCCGCCGTCCAGCAGCTCCGCCGCCCGCTTGGGCGTCTGGCGGGTGGGCGCGACCGAACGGTGGCCCTGCGCCGCCCGGTGCGCCCGCCAGGCCTGCAGGTCCGCGACGCTGTCGATGCCGACACAGAGCTTGATGAGGTGGAGAGGCATGGGTGCTGCTTACCCCCTTCCCCCATCCGAGTTCAAACCGTCATGGCCCGACGTGGGGAGGTCGGTCATACGACCCGGCTGCCGGGCGTTCGGGGACATGTTCCGCGCAGCGGTACGTGTCCCCCGCAGCTTCGAAGCGGCTGGGGACACGCACTAAAGTGCATGTCCCCGGTCTACTGCGCCTCCAGCCTCACCAGCACCACGCCCTCGCTGACCTGCCCGCCGGCCTCGGCGGAGAGCTCGGCGACGACGCCGTCGAACGGCGCGGCCAGGGCGTGCTCCATCTTCATGGCTTCCAGCACCAGCAGGGTCTGGCCCCGGGTCACCGTGTCGCCGGCCTTGACCGAGACCGAGACGATCTTGCCCGGCATGGGGGAGAGGACGGCGCCGTCGGATTCGCCTGCCTCCCCGCCCGCCTGGGCCTTGGGACGGCGGAAGGAGAAGGCCTCACCCCTTTCGAAGACCACGACCTCATCATCATCGACAACAAGCAGGTCCTCGGGAAACAGGTCGACGTCCAGCAGGTCCGTCTCCAAAGTGGTTCCGCCGCACTCGATGGTCATCTTCCGACGCGGCGCGGCGTTCAGACGAAATCCGCTGGCGCCGTCCAGAGGCGACCATGGAGTGGCCTCTTCATCCCGGGATTGGAGCTCAACGAGCGCCGTGGCGCCGATGCCGGCGACAACCGCGGTCGGACGTCCCTGCCCCAGCAGTCCCTCCAGCCGACGCTCGATGAAGCCCGTGTCCACGTCGCCCGCGACAAAGTCAGGATGGCTCGCGCACTTCGCCAGGAACGCCGCGTTGGTCTTCACCGGCCAGACCTCGACACTCGCGCAGGCCTCGGCGAGCCGATCGGCGGCCGCTTCCCGCGTGGCGCCGTGGGCGATCAGCTTGGCGATCATCGGGTCGTAGAAGGGCGTGACCTCGCCGCCCTCCTCCACCGCGCTGTCGACGCGGACCTCGTCCTCCGGCAGCCGGAAGTGCGTCAGCGGCCCGGTGCTCGGCAGGAACCCTGTCGCCGGGTTCTCGGCGTAGAGCCGCGCTTCCATCGCCCAGCCGTCCAGCGTGATCTGATCCTGCGTCAATGGCAGCGGCTCTCCGGACGCGACGCGCAGCTGCCACTCCACCAGGTCCTGGCCGGTGACCATCTCGGTGACCGGGTGCTCGACCTGCAGCCGGGTGTTCATCTCCATGAACCAGATACGGTCGGCGCGCAGGCCCTCGCTGGCGTCGGCGATGAACTCGACCGTGCCGGCGCCCTCGTAGTTCACCGCCCTCGCGGCCTTGACGGCGGCGGCGGTGACGGCCTCGCGGGTGGCGGCGTCCATGCCGGGGGCCGGGGCCTCCTCGATGACCTTCTGGTGGCGGCGCTGCAGCGAGCAGTCGCGCTCATAGAGGTGGACGACGTTGCCGTGACTGTCGCCGAACACCTGCACCTCGATATGGCGCGGGCGAGTGACGTACTTCTCCAGCAGCACGCGGTCGTCGCCGAAGCTGGCGGCGGCCTCACGGCGGCACGAGGCGAGTGCGGCGAGGAAGTCCCCCTCCGCCTCGACCTTGCGCATGCCCTTGCCGCCGCCGCCGGCCACGGCCTTGATCAGCACCGGATAGCCGATGGCCTTCGCCTCGGTCGCGAGCCGCTCTTCCGATTGGTCGTCGCCCAGGTAGCCGGGGGTGCAGGGCACGCCGGCGGCGATCATCAGGCTCTTGGCCGCGTCTTTCAGGCCCATGGCGTTGATGGCCGCGGGCGGCGGGCCGACCCAGATCAGGCCCGCGTCCTTCACCGCCTGGGCGAAGGCGGCGTTCTCGCTCAGAAAGCCGTAGCCGGGGTGGATGGCCTGGGCGCCCGTCTGTTTCGCCGCCGCCAGGATCTTCTCGGCGACCAGATAGCTCTCGCGGGCCGGGGCCGGGCCGATGAGGACGGCTTCGTCAGCCTCGGCCACGTGCGGTGCGCCGGCGTCGGCCTCGGAATAGACGGCCACGGTCCGCACGCCGAGCTTGCGGGCGGTGCGGATGATCCGGCGGGCGATCTCGCCCCGGTTGGCGATGAGCAGGCTTTCGAGCATCCGGCGGGACCTACTCGGCCCAGCCGGGCTTGCGCTTGTCGAGGAAGGCGCGGACGCCCTCCTGCCCTTCCTCGCTGGCGCGACGGTCGGCGATCAGCCTGGCCGTCTCCTCCAGCAGCTCCTCGTCGATCGGCAGGCCGGCGATGTCGTCGACCAGCGCCTTGGACGCGGCCACGGCGCCCGGCGCGCAGGCCATGATCTCGGTCGACAGCCGCTCCATGGCGTCGTCCAGGTCGGCGGCGGCGGCGACCACCTCGTCGACCAGGCCGATCTTCTCGGCGAAGGCGGCGTCGAAGATGCGGCCGGTGGCGAACAGGCTCTTGGCGCGGCGCGGGCCGATGGCGCTGACCACATGCGGGCTGATGGTCGCGGCGACCAGGCCCAGCTTGACCTCGGAGAAGGAGAACTTCGCGTCCGGGGCGGCCACGGCGTAGTCACAGGCGGCGACCAGGCCCGCGCCGCCGCCGAAGGCCGGTCCCTCGACCAGGGCGACGGTGAACTGCGGCAGCTCGCGCAGGGCCAGCAGCATCTCGGCCAGCAGCAGGGCGTCGGCGCGGTTCTCCGCCACCGTCCAGTCGGCGGCCGAGCGCATCCACTCCAGGTCCGCCCCGGCGCTGAACGCGCCCCCGGCGCCGCGCAGGAAGACGATGCGAACGCCGTCGGCGTCCTTCAGGGTCTCGAAGTGCTGGCTCAGGGCGGCGATCACCTCGGCGTTGAAGGCGTTCTTGCGGTCCGGGCGGTTGATGGTGATGACCGCGACGCCGGACGGGCTGGCGTCGAGCTCGACCAGCGCGCTGAGCGCATCGGTGTCGGTCAGCTCGACGAGGGGGTCGGCGATGGGATTGGTCATGGGGTGGTCCTCGGCGTGGTGGGGCGGGCCAGCGCGGCGCGCCAGTCCTTCAACAGGGTGAAAGCCTGCGAAGCGACGGCCGGATCGGCCGCGCACTGGGCATTGGCCAGTGTCGCGATCGGCGAGCCAGCGGGAATTGGAGCGTCCAGCGCATAGGCGGTGCGGCCGATTTCAACGCCCTCGGCGCTGTAGGCCCGGCCGGCCGAAACCTGGAAGACCTGCTTCCGGCAATTGATCCAGAGCCGGGCCACCTGTAGCGGCCGTTCCTGAACGGCCGGGGTGATCATGATCGCGGTTCCGCGCACGAGCCCGGGAATGTCGGAACGCTCGAAACTGCCTGGCTCGATGTAGAGGGACCCGGTCGCGGTGTCTCCCACCAGGGCGAGTTCTCCGGCCGGGAGCCTCGGGTCCTCGACGGGAACCTGCACCATGGGCCCGGAGGCGAGAGCCAGAAGGATCGAAGCAGCGATCATCATCACATCCGGAACACGCCGAAGGTCGTCTCCGGCACGGGGGCGTTGAGCGAGGCTGAGATTGCCAGACCCAGGACGTCGCGGGTCTGCGCTGGATCAATAACCCCGTCATCCCACATCCGGGCGGTGGCGTAGTAGGGGTTGCCCTCGTCCTCGTACTTCTGGCGCACCGGGGCCTTGAAGGCCTCGGCCTCCTCCGGCGTCCATTTGTCGACGTCACGGTGGACGGTGGCGAGCACCGAGGCGGCCTGCTCGCCACCCATGACGCTGATGCGGCTGTTGGGCCAGGTGAACAGAAAGCGGGGGCTGTAGGCCCGGCCGCACATGCCGTAGTTGCCGGCCCCGAAGCTGCCGCCGATCAGGACGGTGAACTTGGGGACATTGGCGGACGCGACGGCCGTGACCATCTTGGCGCCATCCTTGGCGATGCCGCCGGCCTCGTACTTCCCGCCAACCATGAAGCCCGAGATGTTCTGCAGAAACACCAGCGGAATCCGGCGCTTGCAGGCGAGCTCTATGAAGTGGGCGGCCTTGAGGGCGGCTTCGCTGAACAGCACGCCGTTGTTGGCCAGGATGGCGACCGGATAGCCCCAAATGCGGGCGAAGCCGGTGACCAGGGTCGTGCCGTACAGCGGCTTGAACTCATCGAACTCGCTGCCGTCGACGAGGCGGGCGATGACCTCGCGCACGTCGTAGGGGGCGCGGACGTCGGCCGGAACGACGCCGTAGATGTCCTTCGGGTCGAACACCGGCGGCTTCGGCTCGCGGACGTCGATGTCCAGCGTCTTGACCGTGTTCAGGTTGCCGACGATCGAGCGGACAATCTCCAGCGCATGCTCGTCGTTGGCGGCGACGTGGTCGACGACGCCGCTGCGGCGGCCATGGACGTCCGCGCCGCCCAGGTCCGTGGCCGAGATGACCTCGCCCGTGGCGGCCTTCACCAGCGGCGGACCGGCCAGGAAGATGGTGCCCTGGCTCTCCTCGCCCGCGCCGCGCACGATCACCGTCTCGTCGCTCATCGCCGGCACATAGGCGCCGCCGGCGGTGCAGGAGCCCATGACGCAGGCGATCTGGCTGATGCCCTCGGCGCTCATCCGGGCCTGGTTGTAGAAGATGCGGCCGAAGTGATCGCGATCAGGAAACACCTCGGCCTGGTGCGGCAGGTTCGCCCCGCCGCTGTCGACCAGATAGATGCAGGGGAGCCGGTTCTGCAGCGCGATCTCCTGCGCCCGCAGGTGCTTCTTGACCGTCATCGGATAGTAGGTGCCGCCCTTCACCGTGGCGTCGTTGGCGACGATCATCACCTCGCGGCCCGACACCCGGCCGATGCCGGTGATGATCCCGGCGCCTGGGATATCGTCCTTGCCGTAGAGCGCGTGGGCGGCCAGCTGGCCGACTTCCAGGAAGGGCGAACCGGGGTCCAGCAGCCGCTCGACCCGCTCGCGCGGCAGCAGCTTGCCCCTGGCGGTGTGTCGCTCGCGAGACCGCTCGTCGCCGCCCAGGGCGGCGCGGGCGACCTGCTGGTGAAGCTCTTCGGCGAGGGCCGTGTTGACCGCAAGATTCTTGCGGAAGGCCTCCGAGTTGGGATCGACGGTCGTGCTCAGCTTCGGCATGGCTGAGGCATAGCGTGTTCCGCGCGGCCTCGCCAATCCTCCCGGCGTTAGGGCTCGGCAGAGGCCGTTAGAAACGACTCACCGTCCGCGCTAGCCTCCCTGCGTGGGGCCGGATGATCGACCGTGAGAACGACACCGCGCTGGAGAGATTGTTCGCTGTCGAGCGGCTGAGCGGCGCCGCGCGCTGGTTCTCGCTGCCGGGCGGCGCGCACCTCTACGCGGCCGGCGAGCCGTCGAGCGAGCTCTACCTTCTCAAGGCCGGGCGACTGGGCGCCTTCCGCAAGGAAGAGGGCCAGGAACGGCAGTTCCTCGGGATCATCCGGCCGGGCGAACCGGCCGGGGAGATGGCGCTGATCGCCGGGGCGCCGCACTCCGGCAATGTCGTGGCGCTGCGGGACTCCGAGATCCTCGCCCTGTCCCGCGAGGACTTCTTCGCCGCCGCCGAGGCCGATCCGGCGGTGATGACCGAGCTGGCCAGACTGATGATCCTGCGCATGCGCCAGGCGACCGGCGCGGCGGCCAGCAACGGCGACCCGACGGTGTTCGGCTTCATCCCCGCCGACAACGGCCGCAAGATCCGGCCTCTGGTCGAGAAGATCGCCCTGTGCATCGCCCGGCTGGGCTACTCGGTCACCGTTGTCGGGGCCGAGGCCACCCACGCCCCGACCGAGTGGTTCTCCAACACCGAGGCCGACTACGACTACGTCCTCTATGCCGCCGAGTTCGGCGAGACGGCCTGGAAACCGCTGGTCGGCCGGCAGGTGGACCGGCTGTTCCGCATAGGGCGCGGCGACCGCCCACCCCCGGCAGCGTTCGAGAGCCACGCTTCCGAGCCCCTGCAGGAACAGCAGCTGGTCGACCTGATCCTGGTCCAGAGGGCGGACTGCCGCCGGCCGGCCGGTTCAGCGGCCTGGCTGACCGCCACCGGCGCGGCGCGGCTGTTCCATGTCAAGGACGGGCGCCAGCAGGACCTGGAGCGGCTGGCGCGGGTGCTGACCGGGCGGTCGGTGGGGCTGGTGCTGTCCGGCGGCGGCGCGCGGGCCTATGCCCATATCGGCGCGATCAAGGCGCTGCGCGAGCGCAATGTGCCGATCGACTTCGTCGGCGGCGCCTCTATGGGGGCGGTGATCGCCGCCGGGGTGGCCATGGGCTGGGAAGAGGCGGAGATGGACGCCCGCATCCGCGCCGCCTTCGTCGACTCCAGCCCGCTGGACGATATCGCCTTCCCGCTGATCGCCATGACCCTGGGCGAAAAGGTCCGCCACCGCCTGCGCGACCACTTCGAGGAGGTCGACATCGCCGACCTTTGGCTGCCGTTCTTCTGCGTGTCCTCGAACCTGACCACCGGCGCCTATCACCTTCACCGGATGGGTGTGCTGCGCACGGCCCTGCGGGCGACCATCGCCCTTCCCGGGGTGATGCCGCCGGCCATCGACGGCAACGACGTGCTGGTCGACGGCGCGATCATGAAGAACTTCCCGACCGACGTGATGCGCTCGATGCATCTGGGCCCCGTGGTCGGCGTCGACGTAACCCGCGGTCGCAGCATCAGCGCCGACGATGTCGCCCGCCCCTCCTCCGTCTGGCGCTGGATCCTGTCGGGCGAGTGGCGCAAGGGCCCGCCGATCGTGGCCCTGCTGATGCGCACCGCCACGGTCTCCACCGGGCGCGAGATCACCGCCTCGCGCCTGGCCACCGACCTGCTGATCCTGCCCAATGTCGAGGGCGTCGACCTGCGCGACTGGAAGGCCTACGACTCGACCATCGCCATGGGCCACAAGGCGGCGATCGCGTCGCTTGACGCCCTGACGCACCCGGTGACGGACCTGCGCCGACGGCGTTAGCCCCGCACCGCGACCATGAACATGCGCGGGAACGGAAACAGCGTCACGCCATCCTCGCGGGCGGGGAAGGCGTCGGCGATCCGCGCCCGGAAGGCGCCCAGGAAGGCCTCGCGCAGGCCCGGGTCGGTCAGGACGTCGAGATAGGGGCGCAGCCCCGTGCCGCGCATCCACTCGACCACCGGATCATCGCCCTCCAGCGCGTGCAGATAGGTCGTGGTCCACAGGTCGATCTCGCCGCAAAGCGGAGCGAGCCAGCGGTAGTAGTCGTCCATCGCAGGCGTCGGCCGAATGACCCGCGCCGGCGCGGTCAGCGAGGCCCAGGCCCCCTGATCCGCCGTCTCGCGCAGGATGCGGTGGTGCGCCGTCTCGAAGGCCATCGGCATCTGGCAGGCGAAGACGCCGCCGCTCGCCAGCCCGCCGGCCAGACGCGGGAACAGGGTCTGGTGATCCGGCAGCCACTGCAGGGCGGCGTTGCTGAAAATCAGGTCCGGCGCCGCCTCGGGCGTCCAGGCCTCGACCCCGGCCAGCACCCAGTCGACATCGGCGGCGCGGCGGCGGGCGGCGGCCAGCATGTCGGGGCTGGAGTCGAGGCCGTGCACCCTCGCCCCCGGATGCCGGGCGGCCAGCAGCGCGGCGTGCTCGCCGGTCCCGCAGCCCAGGTCCCAGATCTCGTTGAAGTCATGCGGCGGGATCTGGACCATCAGGTCCAGGGCGGGACGGTCGCGGTAGATCCTGTACCGCTCGTAGACGTCGGGATCCCAACTCGGCATGAACCTTGCCTACACCTGTTTGCAGCGGCCGGTCATCGTGCATTCATGCGTGACAGGCCAAAAAGACCGCCACGCTTTCCACGCAAGACACGGACCCATGAACACCATCCGCATCCTCGCCTCGCTCGCCGCTGTCGGACTGCTCGCCGCTCCCGCCGTGGCCCAGGAGCCGACGACCATCCAGCCGGGATGGTGGGAAAGCACCAACACGCTCAACTTCATCATCAAGGACGTGGACCACGAGCGTCGCTGCATCACGCCCAAGGACGTCGACAAGGTCATGTCGGGCAGGATCAACCGCCACTACACCTGCACCTATCCGGAAAAGCGGGTGGCCGACGGCAAGATGTTCTTCAAGGGAACCTGTGTCGACAAGCGCGGGCGCAAGGTCAATGTGACGGCCACCGGGACCTATTCGCCCACCGCCTTCACCCTGACCGCCAACCTCTCGGGCAAGGTCGCCGGCGTGCGGGTCTCGGCCGTGGCGAGCACCTCGGCGAAACGGCTGGGAGACGTCTGCCCGATGGACGTCCAGAAGCTCAAGTGACCGGAACAGCGCACCTGACAGCAAGTTGTCGCGGCCCGCGAAATCAGGGTTTGCGACTCCGGAAACAGGACCCATAGTGAAGGTCCTGTTCAACAGCTGAAAGGAGGTGACCACGTGTCTCATCGTATGAGCCCTCGGTCGCAACGCATGACCTGGTCTTCCGCCACGGCGGAGGTCAGCGCCTGATCAGCGCGGAAGCGCCTTCAGGCTGAGTGGAAGCCGGTCAGCCGCCCGGAAGGCGCTTCACCAAGAGTGGCAGCGCATCTCGGACGCAAAACCGCTTCGCACTTTTGCTGGATGCGCTGCGTTAATGCCGTGACCGCGGCAAGACGATGGAACGGCCGCCGGGGCGCCCCGGCGGCCGTTCGCATGTCTGGGGCTACGCCTAGAGCATGCCTGGGTC
>JBEIDC010000012.1:0-39229 GCA_040383665.1 Caulobacter sp. | reverse complement strand
GTCTCGGGGTAGTGGACGATCCACTTGTCGTCGTTGCAGGGCCAGGGAACATCGGCCTGGCCGGGGCTCAGCGGCGCGCCCAGCGTGTGAACGGCCGGCACGAAGAAGCCGTCCTCTCCCATCATGTCCAGAGCGCCCTTGCCCATGCGGGTCATGACCCGCATCGAGATGGCGACATAGGCGCTGTCGGTGATCTCAACACCCAGGGCGCTGATCGGCGAGCCGAGCGGGCCCATGCAGAACGGGACGACGTACATCGTCCGGCCGCGCATGCAGCCGTCGAACAGATTGCCGAGCCGCTCACGCATCTCGACCGGATCGGACCAGTTGTTGGTCGGGCCGGCGTCGGCCTCGTCCTGCGAGCAGATGAAGGTGCGGCTCTCGACCCGGGCGACGTCGCGCGGATCAGAGGCGGCGTAGAAGCTGTTGGGGCGCTTTTCGGGGTTCAGCCGCGTCAGGGTGCCGGACTCGCACAGCTGCGTGGTCAGGGCCTCCCACTCGGCGTCGGAGCCGTCGCACCAGTAGACCCGGTCGGGCTTGGTGAGGGTGGCGATATCCTTGACCCACGCAACAAGACGCGCGTGTTTCGTGGGGGCCTGGTCAAGGCCCTCGATGGCTTCAGCACCCATCACAGACGCTCCTACATATGTCGGGGCGTCCCGATCCCTGGCCATCTGACGCGGCTGTGTGGATCGACCCCTTGCGCGGAAGTCTGCCTAGCCCGCCGCACAGCCTCGCGGCAAGTCGAAACGGGCTCCGCCGTCTGACGTTTCGTTACAGAGGATTGGCGAGAACCGATGGTGACGCAGGGGATACTGATGGGGACATGAATCTGAGTGCGTGTCCCCCGCCGCCTGCCAAGCACCTCAGTTCGTCATCCTCGCCCTTGTGGCGAGGACCCCTGTTTCGGCTCCCAGGTGAATGGAAGATCACGCTCTCACGCGAAAGCAGAGCAAGGGGTCCTGAGGACAAGCCCGGGATGACGGTGTTTGTATCGGCCGGGGACACGCACTGAAGTGCATGTCCCCGAACGACGCGCTACGCTGACCGCAAAACGTATCGGGGGAACGGCATGAAGTGGATCATCAGGGGCGTCGGCGCCCTGCTCGCGCTCGTGGTGATCGCCGCCACCACGGTGCTGTTGCTCGATGTTCCCAACAGACCGGCCAGGCCGGATCTCGCGCCGCTGATCGCCAAGGCCGGCCAGTACGACGTCCGCATCCGCCGCGATCAATGGGGCGTGCCGCACATCCTGGGCCGGCGCGACGCTGACGCCGCCTTCGGCCTGGCCTATGCCCACAGCGAGGACGACTTCCCTACCCTCCAGCAGGTCGCCCTGGCCACCCGCGGGGCGCTGGCGGCCGAGGAGGGCCTGGACGCCGCGCCGGGCGACTACATCGTCAGCCTGCTCGATGTGTGGAAGACCGTCGACACCGGCTACCCCACACTGCCCGCCGACGTCCGCGCCGTGCTGGAAGCCTATGCCGACGGGGTGAACTACTACGCCGCCACCCACCCGGGCGAGGTGGCGCCCGGTCTGCTGCCGCTGACCGGCAAGGACATCGCGGCGGGTTTCATTTTCAAGACGCCTTTCTTCTACGGCCTGGATGGGGAGCTTCGGAAGCTCAACGCGCGCGAGCCGGACCCGCTCCCGAAAGGCTCCAACGGCGTCGCCGTGGCCCCGGCCCGCTCGACCGATGGCGCGACGCGGCTGCTGGTCAACTCGCACCAGCCCTACACCGGCCCGGTCGCCTGGTATGAGGCCGTGGTGCAGAGCGGCGAGGGCTGGCACGTTGCCGGCGGCTTCTTCCCCGGCGCGCCCTTCATGCTGCACGGCCACAACGCCCATCTGGGCTGGGCCAACACCGTCAATAATCCGGACCTGATCGACGTCTACCGGCTGGTCATCAATCCGGCGAACGAGAACCAGTACCGCCTCGACGGCCAGTGGAAGGATTTCGAACGCTCCGAGGCGAAGCTGAGGGTCAAGCTCTGGGGACCCTTCCGCTGGACGGTGAAGCGGGCGGTGCTGCGCAGCGTCCATGGCCCGGTGCTGGAGACGAAGTCCGGCCTCTACGCCCTGCGCTACGCCGGCATGGGCGAGGCGCGCCAGCCCCTGCAGTACGGGCGGCTGAACCGGGCCGGCAATCTCGCCGAATGGCGGGCCGCCATGGCGCTGCAGGCCCTGCCGAGCATCAACTACATCTACGCCGACAAGGCCGGGAACATCGGCTACGTCTACAATGGCCTGTTCCCCAACCGGCGCGAGGGCGTGGACTGGTCCGGCGTCCTGCCCGGCGACCGGTCCGATCTGGTCTGGACGGGCTACCGATCCTTCGATCAGGTCCCGCAGCTGTGGAATCCGCCCTCGGGCCTGGTCTTCAACGCCAACAACACGCCGTACCAGTCCACCGCCCTCGGCGACGGCATGGACCCCAAGGCCTATCCGGCCAGCATGGGCGTGCAGAACAACATGACCAACCGCGCCTGGCGGCTGACCGAGACCTATGCCGCCGATCCGGCGATCTCGGGCGACGAGTTCCGGGCCTACAAGTACGACCTCGCCTACAGCCGCAAATCAGAGCTGGCGGGGGTTCTGGCGGAGGTCGCCAGGCTGGACGCCGGCGACAACGCCGACCTCGCGGCCGCCAAGACGCTTCTGGCCGGCTGGAACCTGCGCACAGACCGCGACAGCCGCGCCGCGCCCCTCGGCGTGACGACCGCGCTGGCGGTCATTAACGGTCGCTCCGGCGACGGTCCGAAGGTTTCGGTCCGCGAGGCCCTGCTGGCTTCGATCAAGACTCTGAAGGCCGGGTTCGGCCGCATCGACCCGACCTGGGGCGAGGTCAACCGTATCCGGCGCGGCGATGTCGACCTGCCCATCGATGGGGGACCCGATGTCCTGCGCGCCGTCTATGGCAAGCCGGAGAAGGACGGCCGTCTGACCGGCGTGGCCGGCGACACCTACATCATGGTCGTGACCTGGGACCAGGCGGGCAATCTGGCCAGCGAGAGCATCCACCAGTTCGGGTCCGGCGCTGAACGGCCGGTCTCGAAGCACTACGCCGACCAGGTTCCACTGTTCGCCGCCATGAAGACCCGGCCGGTCCTGTTCACCGAAGCGCAGCTGGCGGGGAACATCGCCGAGGACTACCGGCCGGGGCAGCGGAAGTAGCCCTTCGCCTGTCATCCCGGACGGCCGCAGGTCGATCCGGAATGACAGCAGGGAATGACGTCGGGTCACGGTTGCCAAGGAAACCCAGTGGCTTACCGTCCACGTCAACAACGAGGAGGAACGACCCATGGCTGACTTCCATGAGGTAGTCATCGTCGGCGGCGGCATCGGCGGCTCGGCGCTGGCGGCGGTGCTGGCGCGCGCCGGGCGCGATGTGCTGCTGCTCGAGCAGACCGAGGTCTTCGAGGACCGGGTGCGTGGCGAGTGGATCGCGCCCTGGGGCGTGGTCGAGACCCAGCGGCTGGGCCTGTTCGACACGCTGAAGACGGCGGGCGGGCACCACATCGGCCGGCACGTCACCTATGACGAGACCCGGACGCCGGAAGAGGCGGAGGCCCGGACCCTGCCGCTCGGCATGTTCGCCGCCGACGTGCCCGGCCCGCTGGCCATCGGCAATCCGCACCATTCCCAGACCCTGTTCGACGCGGCGACGGCGGCGGGCGCCAGGACGCTGCGCGGTGCGCTGGTCACGGCGGTCAGCCCCGGGGCCGAGCCGTCGGTGACCTTCCTGCATGGCGATGTCGAGCACACCGTCCGCTGCCGGCTGATCGTCGGCGCCGACGGCCGCTCCAGCAAGGTGCGCGAGACGGCCGGCATCACCCTGCACCAGGACAAGCCGCACCACTGGTTCGCCGGCATGCTGGTCGAGGGGGCCGGCGGCTGGGACCAGGACCTCCAGGCCATCGGCACCGAGGACGACTTCGCCTTCCTCGCCTTCCCGCAAGGCGGCGACAAGGTCCGCCTCTACGGCAGCTACGCGCTGGACCAGAAGGGCCGCTTCGGCGGGCCGGAGGGGCAGCGCAGGTTTCTGGAAGCCTTCCGCCTTAACTGCTGCCCGGCCGGGGAGACCATCGCGGCCGGCACGCCGGCGGGGCCGGTGCTGAGCTATTTCAACAACGACAGCTGGACCGACACCCAGGCCGCGCCGGGCGTGGTTCTGGTCGGCGACGCGGCCGGCTGGAACGACCCCATCGTGGGCCTCGGTCTGTCGATCACCTATCGTGACGTCCGCACGGTGCGCGATGTGCTGCTGGGCGGCGACGACTGGAGCCCGGCGGCCTTCGGAGCCTACGCCGAGGAGCGAGCCGAACGGATGCGACGGTTGCGCTTCGCCGCCAGCATCACCTCGGTGATCGACGCCGAGTTCGGCCCCGAGGCGAAAGCCCGTCGCCGCAGCTACTTCGAGCGCACCAACGCCGATCCCAGCCTGGGCGCGCACGGCTTCGCGGTCATGGCGGGGCCGGAAGCCCTGCCCGCCGAGATCTTCACGCCCGAGCACCGGGCGCGGGTGCTTGAGGGCGCATGATGGACATAGAGGATTTCAACGCCCGCTGGCTGGCCGCCTGGACGGCCAAGGATGTCGAGACGCTGGTCGGCTTCTACGCGCCCGGTTGCACCTACAAGGACCCGCAGACGGCCGCCGGCATCGTCGGGCATGACGCCCTGCGCGCCTACCTGACGGGCCTGTTCGCGGCCACGCCGCCGATGACCTACGAGCCGGAGACGGTCTGGTCGATCGAGGGCGGCTTCTGCGGGCGCTGGTACTGCACGGTTTCGATGCCCGACGGCGCGACGACCCGCATGCGCGGCTTCGACCTGGTCGAGTTCGACGGGGATCGCATCGGCTGGAACGAGGTGTACGTCCACCCGCTGTAGGCTTCCCTCCGGCTCGTGATGGAACCGGGGGGCGCGCGGCGGGTTCACGCATCGTGACCCGCCTGATCATCCTCCACGAGACCCGTTACAGCTACGAACGCCCGGTCGGATTCGGCGCACACCGCCTGCTGCTCCGCCCCCGAGACAGCCACGCCATCAGGGTGATCGAGGCCTCGCTGACCATGTCCTCGCCGGGCGAGATTCGCTGGGTGTTCGACCCGCTGGGCAACTGCGTCTGCCTGTTCACGCCCGAGGGCCAGGCCGACCATCTCCACATCACCAACCGCCTGGTCATCGACCGCTTTCCCGCGCCGCTCGCCTACCTGAAGGCCGACGATCCGCACACCGCGATGCCGATCGCCTATCCGGCCGAGGATCGGGTGATTCTGACGCCGTTCATCACCCCGGTGCTGGAAGACCCTGACGGCAGTGTCTTCCGCTGGGCGGCAGGCCACCTGCGATCCCACGGCGAGCCAGCCCTGGACTTCCTGCTGCGCCTCAACCGCTCCATCCCCGACCGGTTCGCCTATCACGCCCGTCATGAGGAGGGCGTCCAGACGCCCGCGGAAACCCTGCGGCTGGGCAGCGGAACCTGCCGCGACTTCGCCTGGCTCATGGTCGAGAGCCTGCGATGGCTGGGGTACGCCACCCTGTTCGTCACCGGCTACGTCAACAGCGGCGCCATGCGCGGCGCCGGCGCCACCCACGCCTGGTGCGAGGTCTTCCTGCCCGGCCTGGGCTGGATGGAGTTCGACCCCACCAACGGAATCGCCGAGTCTGCCGATCTGATCCGGATCGCCGCCTGCCGTCGACCCCAGGAGGCGGCGCCGGTCAGCGGCGTGATCCTGGGCGATCCCGGCGCCACACGCCTCGACGTGCGCGTCGAGGTCGGCCCACTCCTGTTGACCACCGCCGCATGACGACACCTGACCCGGGAGGTTCCGAGACGCCGATGGCCCGTGGCCTCCCCCATCAGAACCCGTTGCAGTTCGCCGCCTTTCCGAAGTCCGACGCGCTGCCCCAGCACGGCCAGGAGCCGGACAAGCGTTGCCTGGAAAGGACTTTTCCTGACCGGAAACCCAAGCCGCGCCCGGGCCACTAGGTTCGCTACGGATGGAGCGCCGCAAAGAATCTGCTCTCCTGCCCCGCGAGCGGGGTTGCGTCCTTTACCCTTCTCGTTAACGAATGATGCGGGGAGTTGGTTTTTCCAGGTTGGGTGCGCCATGCGAGTGATCGCGGCGACAAGTCTGACGGGGGTCGTCGTCGTTCTGACGATGGCGTTAGGCGCTGCGTCTTCCATCGGGGCAGCGACAGACGGACTGACTTCGGAATCCATGCTGTCCCAGGCCCAGTTTGGCCAGGCGTTCGCCGGCGGGGGCCGGGTTCCCGATGATCCCGACGCGCCGATCCGCACCGGACGCTGGGACGCGGCGCCGGCGCCGGTTCTGGCCCTGCTGGGCGGCCCGGCGGCCGATGCGCCTGCCGAGCCGACAGCGGTCCGAACGCCCACATCCCGTCCGACCATCCAGCTGGCGGACCTGAGCCCGCCGCCCTCGGCCGTGGCCCAGGCGCGCGCGTTGACCGCGCCCTCGCCCGTCATCCGCTCGCGGGTCGCGCTGGCTTCGGTCAGCCCCAAGGTCCTCGCCGGCGGCCCTGCCCTGCGCGTTACGGTCTCCACCGACCGGGACGCCACGGATGTAGGCTCTGGCCTCGCCATAGAGGAACGGGGCAGCGCGGCCTTCGCGCCCCGCCCGGCTCGCTCGTCGCAGCCGTTCGACGCCAAGCGGCTGCTGCTCAGCATCGCGCCCTCGCCGGCTGATCGCGCCAAGGGCCGTTGGTTCGTGTTCGCCGCAGGGTCAGGCGAGGCCTTCGGTCTGAACATCATCCGCGACCCGGTGCGCGGAAGCTGGCGGCGCACGGGCTGGTCGGTCGAGCGACTGGCCGAGTTCGGCAAGGCGCAGCTCGGCATCGGCTGGCGTCAGGGCGAACGCCAGATCGCGGTCAGCGCCGCCCGGCGGGAGATCGGCGCCTACGGCTACAAGCGCGAGGACACCGTCGTCGGCGTCTCCTTCACCGTCAGCGGGAAGCCGATCAAGGCCCCGCGGTTTGAGCAAAGCCTCCCGAGGCGCTAACAGGGCGTCGTGCCCAACCCGCCTGCCGCTCCGGACCCGATCGAGGCTGCGACCTCCGCGTCGCCACAACCGGTGCCTCGCATCGCCTATATCGCGGTCGCGACGGCGCTGTTCATGGAGTTCATCGACTCCTCGGCCCTGTCGACGGCGCTGCCGACCCTGGCGAAGGCCTTCGACGTCGACCCGCTGCATCTCAAGCTGGCGCTGACCTCCTATATCCTGGCCCTTGCGGTGTTCATCCCGATCAGCGGCTGGATGGCAGAGCGCTTCCAGCCCCGCCGCGTGTTCCTGGCGGCCATGGCGGTGTTCCTGCTCGGCTCCGCCCTCGGCGGCCTGTCGCAGAACCTGGAGCAGCTGATCGGCGCCCGACTGGTGCAGGGCATCGGCGGGGCGATGATGACGCCGGTGGCGCGTCTGATCGTGGTCGGATCCACCTCTCGCGCCGAACTGATCCGCGCCATGGGCTGGTTCACGACCCCGGCCCTGCTGGGCCCGCTGGTCGGACCACCGCTGGCCGGTTTCGTGCTCTCGGTCGCCGACTGGCCGTGGATATTCTTCATCAACATCCCGATCGGCCTGCTCGGCATGGCGGCGGTGGTGAAGTTCGTGCCGCGCATCAGCCTGCCACATCCGGGACGCTTCGACTGGAGGGGCTTCGCCCTGGCGGCGACCGCGATCACCGGCGTGGTGGTCGTCGCCGAGACCGCGGGCCTGCCGCTGATGCCGCTGCCCGTGCAGGTCGGCCTCGTCGTGCTGGCGATCAGCTGCGTCTGGATCTATCTGCGCCGCCCGCCCGGCGACATCCGGCCGATCCTGGACCTGACGCTGCTGCGGTTCCCGACCTTCCGGGCCAGCCTGCTGGGCGGGACGCTGGTGCGGCTCGGCGTCGGCGCGACGCCCTTCCTGATGCCTCTGCTACTGCAGGTCGGCCTGGGCTGGACGCCGCTGCAGGCCGGATCGGTCACCCTCGCCGGCGGGCTGGGCGTGTTCCTGGCGCGGCCGTTCTCCGGGCCGATGCTCCGGCGTTGGGGCTTCCGCACCATGCTGCTGGCGTTCGTGGCCATTACGGCCACCCTGACCGCCGCGCCCGGTTTCTTCCGGGCCGAGACGCCCGTCCCCCTGATCATGGCGCTGCTGCTGGCGGCGGGCTTCAGCCGGTCGCTGCAGTTCATCGCCACCAACACCATCGCCTTCGCCGATGTGCCTCAGGACTCGATCGCCCGCGCCTCCACCCTGTCGGCGGTCTGCCAGCAGATCGGTCTGGCGCTGGGCGTCAGCTTCGGCGGCCTGATGCTGCATGTGGCCCGGGGCTCGGGCGAGACCCTGACGCCGGAGAGCTTCACCTGGCCGTTCATCGCCGTCGGCGCGACGACGCTGCTGTCGGGCATCATCTACTGGCGACTGGACCGCGACGCGGGGTCGGAGATCAGCGGCAACAACAGAGCCTAGGCAGCCGCCTTCAGCGCCACCGCGTGCGCGATGCGGGCCTTGGCCATTTCGTCGGCGACCTCATGGGTCGGGCGCTTCTCGGCCAGCGAGCGGTCGAGCACCTCGCCGAGCGTCTCGATCAGACGGTCCAGCTTCGCCGCAACCCAGGCGCCGTCGAAGGCCGTTCCGGCCTCGATGCCGAGGATCTCGGCCGCGACGTTGATGATGCCGCCGCCGTTGATCACATAGTCGGGGGCGTAGAGCCGGCCCTGCTCGAACAGCAGGGCGCCGATTTCGGGCGTGGCCAGCTGGTTGTTGGCGCCGCCGGCGATGACCCGGCCCTTCAGTCGGCCCAGCGTAGCGGCGTTGATCGCCCCGCCGAGCGCACAGGGGGCGAACACCTGCGCCTCAACGTCAAAGATGGCGTCCGGCGCCACGATGTCCGCGCCGGTCCGGGCCGCCACCTGGGCCAGGGCGGCCTCATTGACGTCGGTGATGATCAGCTTCGCGCCGGCCGCGTGCAGCTTCTCGGCCAGGTAGGCCCCGACATGGCCGACACCCTGGATGGCGACCGTCACGCCCGTCAGGTCGCGGTCGTAGGCGCGCTGGACACAGAGCCGCACGCCGCGGAAAACGCCCTCGGCGGTCACCGGACTGGGATCGCCGGACGCGGCGTCGTGGCCTTCGAGGCCGGCGACATACCGCGTCGTGCGGCTGGCGTGGGCCATGTCGGCGGGCGAGACGCCGACGTCCTCGGCCGTCCAGTAGCGGCCGCCCAGACTGTCGACCGCCCGTCCGAACGCCTCGAACAGGGCGGGCGTCTTGTCCGTGCGGGCGTCGCCGATGATCACCGCCTTGCCACCGCCCAGCGGCAGGTCGGCCATGGCGTTCTTGTACGACATCCCCTGGGACAGCCGCAGGGCGTCGGTCAGGGCGGCTTCGGCGCTGGCGTAGGGCCACATGCGGCAGCCGCCGGCGGCGGGACCGCGCGCGGTGGAGTGGACGGCGATGATCGTCCTCAGGCCGGACCTTTCGTCGAAACAGGCGTGAACGCCTTCATGGTTCGCGAAATCGGGAGAATCGAACAGCGTCATGCCGGAAACTTTGCCGTTGGGGGAGAGAACGTGCGCGCGCCCTTTACGCTGGGGCAGGCCTCGTCACAACCCTCAAACAGCGGATGCATCGCGGCGCGTCGGCGCCCCCGGAATGCCCGGCGGCCCCGACGGGAACGGCGCCCCGGGGTCGAGGATGAAGCTCTGGACGTCAGCGATGACCCGCTCGCGCTGCCGGTCGCGGATGAGCAGGTGCCAGCCTTCCGCATAGTAGGCGGAGCGGTCCGACGGCTTCAGCCTCCGGGCCGCCTGGAAACTGGGCTCGGACGGAATGATCTCGTCATTGGCCCCGTAGAAGTAGCCGGTCGGGACCTGCAGCCTGCCCACGCCGGCCCAGGCGCCTTCCATCAGGTCGACCAGGCCGAACAGCGTGTCGTTGCGGGCGCCCCAGATCATCAGCGGGTCGCGGCCCATGGCGATCAGCTCGTCGAGATTGTCGCTGGGACGCACCCGGTCGGTCACCCAGCGCGACGGCCGGATGACCTTTTCGCCCGCCAGGTGGGCGGTGAACCACAAGGCGGTCTTGTAAGGCAGCGGCTGGCTGGACCAGCCCCAGACCGCCGGGGCGAGCAAGGCCAGACGGTGGGCGTTGGGCGGCTGTTGCGAGGCGAAGGCGCTGATCGCCACGGCGCCGCCCATACTTTCGCCGATCACGGTGACCGGCAGGTCCGGATGCAACCGCCTCACGATGTCGACGCAGGTGCGCAGGTCCTGCGTCATCAGCGCCTCGCCGCCCCAGACGCCCCGCCCCGGCGAGCGCCCGAAGCCGCGCTGATCGAAGGCGTAGGTGGCGATGCCCGCCCGGGCCCAGACCGGGGCCGCGAAATGGAAGGCGTTGGCGTAGTCGTTCATCCCGTGCAGCGCGACGACCGCCGCCCGAGGCGGGCCGTCCGGCAGCCAGCGCGTCAAGCCCAGCCGCGCGCCGTCGAAGCTGACGAAGTCCTCGCTACCGAACCGTGGCCCGATGAAATCCATGCCCGGAACGCCTTCCGTCTGGACGGCCGGCGCGCAGGCGGCGAGTAGGACAGGCGCTGTCGCGGACAGCAGAAAGGCGCGACGGTTCATGGCGACAGACATGCCGCGACGTCGCGGCGAAGAAAAGGCCGGCCGCGGCTCAGGGCAGCTTCAGGCGGTAAACGCCCTTGAAACTGTCAGGGTCGGCCGGCTTGCCGTGGCGGGTGATGACCAGCTTGCCCTGCCGGGCCAGGCCGACCGCGGTGGACCGCACCTGCGGCAGGATCCGTTGCCAGCGCTCCGGCTGCAGCAGCTTGGCCACGTCCGACGGATCGATGCTCTTTCCGGCCGGCGTCTTGCCGAGCAGATCCATGATGGCGTCTTCGATGGGCGAGGTGGTCAAAGGTCGAACTCCACGGGCAAGCCCGCCAGATAGTGCAGACCGGGCCCGGCGTCGCGGCCCGTGCGGCCGGGGTCAGATCACCACGCTCTGCATCTGCGGCGCCGCCTGGACCGCGGGCGCCATCATGGCCGGACCGTCGGTCCGCTTCTGCAACAGGCGCGAGACGCGGGTCAGGACGTCGGCGCCGCTGAACGGCTTGGCCAGACAATCCCGCGCGCCCAGCGCCACGGCCCTCCGGATGTCTTCCACGCCCAGCGCCCGTCCCGTGATCAGGATGGGGAACGGCGGCGTGCCGTAGCGCTGGCGGAGCACCTCAAGGATCCGGAAACCGTCCGCCTCGGGCAGGGCCATTTCCATGATCACCACGTCAGGGCGGATGACGCCCAGCATCTCGATCGCCGCCATGCCGTTGCGGGCGCACATGATGTGGTAGCCGGCGACGTCGAAGCGGATCTGCAGCATTTCAAGCACGGCGAGATCGTTCTCGAAGATCAGCACCCTCTGCCCGCGCGTATCGAAGTTCATATCTGACGCCCCCCGCCTGATCCTGGACGCCTAGAACAGATCGACATCGCCGGAGTCGGTCTCGGCGGCGACTTCCTCGGCCCCGAAGGCCGTGGCCATCCGGTCCGCGAGGGCGCCGAGCGTAATGTCCCCGATGGCCCGACCGACAGGCGCGACAGCCGTTTCCGGAGCATCGGCGCTCAGGGTGCGGGCGAAGGCCGACAGGTTGGTCAGGTGCTGGCTCAGCAGATCGACGGCATGCAGCCCCTCGATCATCATGCCCTGCTGCTCGACCGGCAGGCTCCGCATGGTCTCGCCGATCACCTTGTCCAGGAAGATGCACCGCGCGCCGGCCAGCTCGATCTCCCAGGCCAGGACATCGAGCGTCGTCGCCATGCTGGCTTCAAGAACCATGGACTGATGGTCGTGTGCGCCCAACGGACGATCTCCTCTGCCTCACGCAAAGTCGCCGCAGATCGCTAACCAGACGCTAACTATGGACGCCCTTGCCCCGATAGCGTCCAGTTTTCGCCGGATGGCACACGCTGGAAATCATCATCAGCCGTCTCACAACCCGGACCTGCAAGCCAGATCGGTTCGAGCGAACCTGCGGGGCCTACCGCTCCAGCACCTCCCACCGCCCGCTGGCCCGCCGCACCAGCAGCGCCGTCGACAACAGCTGCGAGTCGGGCTGCGCCGACAGGACGTCAATCAGCCGGCCAAGGGCGTCGACACCGCCCAGGTCGCCCTCATGGGCGAGCAGAAGCGTATCGCGGTCGACGATGGCGACCACCGGTGCGCCGTTGCCCTTCAGGGCCTTCCCGTCCCACACCTCGTCGAGCATGAGAAGGCTGACGCCGAAGCCGTTGGAGGTGCTGACGATAAGGACGCCGTCTGCAGCCTCTTCGGTGAGAATCTCGCCCAGGTTGGCCCGGGTGTTGGCCAGGGCCGCGTCCCAGCCGACGGCATCGTCGGGCGCGATCGCGCGCAGATCGGCGCGGACCGGGAAGGAATAGACCTCGGGGTGATCCTGCGCGACCAGGGCCACGAGACCGCCCGGCAGGATGCGGTGCAGCGGCAGGTCGTCCGACGTGGACGGTTTCCCCTCGCGCCGGGCGGCATCCCGCAGGAAGTCCAGGTAGCCCCGCGAACGGACCAGAACCCGCAGGTCCCCCGCCTGAATTTCTGTCTTGCGGCCTTCACCGGTCGCCAGCCTGCTGAACTTGCCGAGCACCGCTTCAAGGTTGGCGGGGTCATTGAGGTACTGCTGATAGGCGTTGGTCAGGAACAGTCGGGAGTCCGTTCCGTCCGCCCCGGTGACGACCAGCTCCTCGTCCGACACGACCCGGACCTTGAGCGGCGGCGTCATGCCTTGCAGCACCGCGACCATGCGCGCGCGAAACCCGGCCTTGTCGAGAACGCGCTCGGTCTGTTCGTGGAGGGGGGCCGGCCTTGAGGGCGCCGCCAGGGCTTCGGATGCGCCGACCGGCGCCAAAGCGAGGCTCAGCAGCAACGCCAGCGTTGCAATCCCTGTTCGCATGGCCGGCTTCCCCCGCTATGAACGCGCCCCTGAGGACGGGGATCATACACCATGGACGGCGGCAACGAGGCTCCTCACGGGCCGATCACCATCACCGAGGGCGAGTTCGCCGGCTGGCGCTACTGGAGCGGCGATCCGTTCGAGAACGCCTCGGGCCCCTTCTACTACCGCGAGGAGGCCGACGGCTCGATCCGCTGCGCCTTCCGCGCGGAAGCCCGACACATGAACGGCGGCGGCTTCATGCATGGCGGCTGCATCATGACCTTCGCCGACGCCTGCCTGTTCTCGCTGGCGACGAAGGAGCTGGAAGGAACCCACGCGGTGACCGTCAGCCTCGGCGGCGAGTTCATCGGCCCGGCCCATGAGGGCGATCTGGTCGAATGCACCGGCGAGGTGCTGAAGGCCGGCAAGTCGATGGTCTTCGTGCGCGGCCTGATCTTCACCGGCGACACGCCGATGATGTCCTTCTCGGGCGTGATCAAGAAGGTCGGCCGGAGGCTCTGACATGGCGCTCGAGCCCGCCACGCCTGGCGACATCCCGGCGATCATGGCGATCGAGCGTATCGCCGACTACGCGGTCTACCTGGGTAACTTCACCGCCGAAGAGCATGCCGCCCGGATGGCCGACGCCGACTACCGCTACTTCGCCTGGCGCGAGGGCGGCAGGCTGATCGCGTTCGCGATCCTAGCGAAACTGACCGATCCGTCGGACGTGGTGCTGCTCAAGCGGCTCGGATCATCGGTCACCGACACGGGCGTCGGCCGCAGGATAATGCCGCCGCTCATCGACTGGGTGTTCGAAAACACCCCCGCCAACCGGCTGGAACTGGACGTCTCCAGCGCCAACCCGCGTGCGGAACGGGTCTATCGCCGCGAGGGCTTCATCCACGAAGGAACCGTGCGAGAGGTCTACAGGCATTGGGACGGCGCCTACTACTCGTCCCACCTGTTCTCAATGCTGCGTCGCGAGTGGGAGGCCCTGCCCCGCCGCCGTCAACCGTCGTGACGGGCTCCCGGACGCGCCTGCGCAAAACCCGCGCCGCCCATTGCGCCTCATTGTCGCGATCCCCACCTTCCGTAGGGACAAGGAACGGTGATGAAGAACCTGACGATACTGATGTTTGCGTCCGTGAGCCTGCTGGCCACGATCTGGATGACCCTGGCCGCGCCGGCCGTGGCCAGCCTCTGACCTAGGGCAGCACCTTCACGGTGATCGACTCCACCTGGCGCACGCTGCGTTCGGGTTTGGCGTCGGCTTCGACGACCAGCCGCCAGGGACCTTCGTTGTCCTCCAGCGCGGCGCCGACTCGGCGGTCCGCGAGAATGGCCGCGCCGGGCCGGAAGGCCGGGTCCAGTTCGGCGACGGAGAAGACGGCGCGATAGCCGTCCTTGCCCTTCACCACGACGTAGGCGACCAGCGGCTTGCCGTGCAGGCGCGCGCCCAGCGGCACAGCCGCCTCTCGCAGGACCGCGGTCAGGTCGATACCCCCATAGGCGGTCTTGCCGGCCAGCTTCGCCGTGCCGCGCGGCAGGTCGGCCAGCGTTTCGGGCGTGAAGGTCGTGACCTTGCCCTCGCCGTTGGTCACCGTCAGCGTCTGGGCCGCCTCCGCGACCGGCGCCAGCAGCAGGGCGGCGGCCAGCAGCAGGGTGCGGATCACGCCGCGACGGTCCCGGCCAGCGCCGCCGGCCGCGCCATCATGGCGGCGTACCAGCGCTTCACGTTGGCCATCTCGTCGGGCACCGCGAACTTCGCCATGCGGGAGAAGTCGATCGAGCAGGCGGCCAGGATGTCGGCGATCGTCACCCGGTCGGCGGCGATGAATTCGCTCTCGCCCAGCCGGCGGTCGAAGACCTTCAACGAGCGGGTGGCGCCGGCGCGGTTGCTGTCGGCGATCTCGGGGATCTGCTTTTCCAGAGCCGCCAGGGCCGGGTGGCTGTGGCGGACGGTCATCATCAGCGGCGTGGCCAGCATCATCTCGGCGCGACGGGCCCACATCTCGATGATGGCCGTCTCGCGCGGATCCCGGCCGAACATGTTGGGCTCGCGGAAGACGCTCTCCAGGTAGCGACAGATGGCCACCGACTCGGTGACCGCCGTACCGTCGTCCATCTCCAGCATCGGCACGTTGGCGAGGCCGGCCTTGGCCAGATACTCCGGCTGGCGGTGCTCGCCGCCGAAGATGCTGACGTCGATGATCTCGACCTGGCCCTCGGCCTCTGCGCCCTTCTCGGCCAGGAACCACCGCACGCGCCGCGGATTGGGCGCCCTCAGGCTGTCGTAGAGCTTCATCGCGTTTCCCCTGGTTTCGTTGCCGTCTCAAAGAATCCCGAACAGCTCGCGCGGCATCGCGCCGACCACGGCGGCGGTCATGCAGGTGGCGAGGAAGCCGGCGACCAGGGCCTTCCAGACCAGGCTGGAGATCTCCGCCCGGCGCTCGGGCATCAAGACGCCCATTCCGGTGACGGTGATGCCGACCGAGCCGACGTTCGCGAAGCCGCACAGGGCGTAGGTGAGGATCATCCGCGTCCGCTCGGTCATCTCGCCCTCCGGAACGGCGCCCAGCTGGATGAAGGCGATGAACTCGGTCAGCATCAGCTTGACGCCGAGCAGGTAGCCGGCCTTGCCGCTCTCGGCCCAGTCGATGCCCAGCGACCAGGCCAGCGGCGCGAACGCCACGCCAAGGATCCGCTCCAGGGTCAGGGGCGCGCCGGCGACGTCGGGGGCGAGGCCCAGCAGCGCGTTGCCGATGGCGACCAGGGCGACGAACACGATCAGGATCGCCGAGATGTTCAGCACCACCATCAGGCCGTCGGCCACGCCCTTGGAGATGGCGTCGATCGAGCTCTCGTATTTCAGCAACGAGGTGTAGTCGACGTTGACCCCGCCCTCGCCCTTCTTCTCCGGCACCATCAGGCGCGCCAGCAGCACGCCGGCCGGGGCCGAGACGACCGAGGCGACCAGCACATGGGCGGCGGCGTTGGGCAGGACGTCCTTCAGGATCGTGGCGTAGGCCACCATGGTCGAGCCGGCGACCGTGGCCAGGCCGACCACCATCATCAGGAACAGCTCAGACCGGGTCAGCTTGTCGAGATAGGCGCGGATGATGATCGGCGTCTCGACCATGCCGACGAAGATGTTGGCCGCCGTGGCGGTGGCCGAGGCGCCGCCCATGCCCATGGTCTTCTCGAAGAGAAAGCCGAAGCCCCGGATGATCAGCTTCAGGATGCCCCAGTGCCAGAGCAGCGCCGAAAGGGCCGAGATCACCAGGATCAACGGCAGAACCTGGAAGGCGAAGACGAACAGCCCCTGCGGGTTCTCGACCAGATAGGGCTGGGCGCCGCCGCCGAGGTAGCCGAACACGAACTGCGTGCCCTGGGCGGTCGCCGCGCCGAGGCCGTCGACCGTGGCGCTTATGCCGACCACCACGCTGCGCGCGGCCGGCAGGCCGAAGAGCACCAGGATCAGCCCCAGCTGCACCAGCAGGGCGCCGATGGCCAGGCGCCAGGGGACCCGCTTGCGGTCCTCCGACAGCACCCAGCAGATCAGCAGGGTCAGGGCGATCCCGACCAGGCTCTGTGCATTTTCCGGCCGGAACATGGTCACCCCTTCGACGCCCGACTCCCCCGTCCGCGCCTCAAGCCTCGATTGACTACTATCCGGCCAACGGGCGCAAGATCGCGGAGAGCTACTTGCCCGTCATCAGTTCCTTCACCAGCGCATCGCGGCCGTAGATCCTGGTCAGGATTTCCGTAATGGCGGCGCTGGAGACCACGACCGTTCGGTTGAGAACGGGATCATAGCCATAGGCGCCGCCCAGGCTGTGGATGTTGCCGTCGAAGGCCGCGCCGATCACCTCGCCCCTGGCGTTGACCACCGGCGAGCCGGAGTTGCCGCCGATGATGTCGTTGGTTGTCGTGAAGTTGTAGACGACGCCCTTGTTCAGCCTGCCTTCCGCCGCGATCCAGCTGGGCGCGAGGGCATAGGGCGCCTCGCCTGTGGCGCGGTCGAACTTCCCGCCGATCGTCGTGAAGGGCGTCACCTCGGTTCCCCGGTGCGTCCAGCCGTCGACCTTGCCGTAGGACAGCCGCAGGGTGAACGTCGCGTCCGGATAGATGCTGTCGCCATAGACGGCGAAGCGGGCGCGGGCGATCCGCTCGGCGGCGCGGTCGGTCGGCCCCTCCACGTCCCGCTCCCAGCCGGCGCGGGCGGCGCGGGCGGCGGCATCCATCTGCAGCACGTAGCGGATCAGCGGGTCTTCGGAGGCCCGGATGGCGGCCATGCCGCCGTCCCACAGCGCCTGACGCACCGCCGGATCGGCCAGCTTCGTGCCCGAGACGAGCCGCGCCGAGAGGCCCTCGGGACTCTCGCGCCCGAGCACCGCGGTCTGGTCCGCCGGCGACGACGCCAGATATTCGCGGCTCTTGAGCAGCCAGTGTTCGAGGTAGAGCTGCTCCAGCGGCGCCTCGATGGCGCGGGCGGCGGTCAGGCGGCGCTCCTCCATCGCCAGGCGGCTGTCAGCGAACTCCGGCAGGCGCTCGGCGGACGGCTTCTCACGTTCGGCGGCGGCGCGGACCAGGCCCCGGGCCCAGCTGAACAGCAGCGAGCCGCGACCGGCGTCGGACTCTAGCTGGCGGTAGCCGAGGTAGTTGGCCGCATAGGCCTCCTGCGCCCGCGCGATCTCGGCCCAGGGATCGCCGATCTCGCCGGCCAGGGCCGGATCGGCGGCGACCTTCGCCCTCAGTTCGGCCTCCTGGGCGCGCTTGGCGTCCATGAAGGCTCTGTCGTTCAGCGCGAACTGGCGGCCGAAGAAGACCTTGAAGCCGTTCTCCAGATTGAAGATCGGATCGGCGACCAGCCGCTTCTCGGCCGGGCCGCGACGGCCGTACTCGATCAGCCGACCCCGCAGCTCCGACCGCTGCAGCTGGCCGACCGGGATGCTGAGATCGCGGTAGGATTCCAGTTGGGAGACGGTCAGCAGGCGCTCGGTCGAGCCCGGGTTGCCCGGAACGAAGGTCGGTTCGCCCGCCTTCGGCGCGGCGGCGCTCCACTTCAGGAAGTTCGGCGTCTTCGCCGGCTTGCCGCCCTCGTAGACGCGCAGGAAGGCCGAATCCATGTCGTAGCGGGGGAAGTTGAAGTTGTCCGGGTCGCCCCCGAAGAAGGCGGTCGCGAACTCCGGCGCGAACACCATCCGCACGTCGCTGTAGCGGTGGTAACGGTACACGACGTACTGGCCGCCCCGGTACAGGCTGGTCGTCTGGCAGCGGCCGGCGGCGACGCCCTTGCAGGCGGCGCCTTCCGCGGCGGCGGTGACGGCGTCACGCGCGGCGGTGAAGGCGGCGCCCGACTTTCCTGCCACGGCCGCGCGCACCTGATCGGTGATGTCGGTGGTCTCCATCAGCACCTCGGCCCACATGCCGGCGCATGAGCGCTCCTCGGCGCGGGCGGCGGTCAGAACGCCGTCCTTCAGGTGATCCTTGTCGGCGGAGGACAGCTGCACGAGGCAGCTGGTGATGCAGTGGTTGTTGGTCAGCACCAGACCGGCGGAGGACACCACGGAGGCCGAGCAGCCGGGGATCCGCACCGACGCGGCGCGCAGCCGTTGCAGCCATGGACCGTCGGTCGTCACCCCGTAGGCCGCCTTCACGCGCGCGGCGGGGAAGTTCTCGAAGGTCCACATGCCTTCATCGGCGGCGGCCGGGGCGGCGGACAGGATCAGCGCGGCGCCAACCATCATGCCGGCAATGGAAACGCGTAGCATTGAAATCTCTCACGAAATGGAAGGATCATCCCCGATCCGCAGCGGGCTTAGCGCGCGGGAGGCGCGTTTGGCCAGCCTCCCGGAACGGCCTTACCCCGATTTAACTTGGCCCCCGGCCTCGCCACGTCCAGAACCGCGAGCGACGCTATTCGGGCGTTCCGGGGAGACTCCACCTTATGTCGCTGGCCTTGGCCACGTTGATCTACGAGTGGCGCCGCTACATGGCGGCGGTGGTGGCGCTCGCCTTCTCCGGTCTGCTGGTGCTGGCCTTCGTCGGCATGTTCATGGGCATCGGCAAGGCGTTCACCGCCCAGATCGACCGCGCGCGCGCCGACATCATGGTGCTGGGCCCGGGCGCAACGGCCCTGTTCAACGGCGGCCCCTCGGGGCTGCCCCGCCGCCTGATGGGGACCGTCTACCGCCATCCGGAAGTTGTTCAGGTGGCCCCGCTCGACGGTTCGGGCGGTCGTTTCCAGAACATTGTCCTGAGCGAAAAGGGTCCCGCCGACCCGTCCAGGCCGCCGCCCGACCGCAAGATGGAGTTCGTCAACGTCACGGTGATCGACGCGATCCCGGGCTATGTGACGGTGCCCACGGACTATTCCGACGCCCTGATCGAGACGCTGCGTCAGCCCTACGCCGTGGCTGTCGACGAGACCGCCCTTGGCCGCCTGGGCGTCAAGGTGGGCGACAAGGCGATCTACAACGGCAAGACCATAACCATCGCGGCGGTGACCACGGGCTATCCCAACATGATGCAGGCCACCCTGGTCATGTCGCGCGACACCCTGCGCATGCTCGGCGAGGCCGACACCGGCCAGCGGGTCGGTCCGCTGATGGTCAAGATCGCCGACCCGAGCCGCGCGGCGATCGTGGCGGCGCAGCTGAACAAGGCCGGCGGCGGCGCCTTCAAGGCCTGGACCCGCCAGGAACTGGCCGACGCCAACCAGAGCGCGATGTTCAAGGAGCAGTTCATCAGCGTCATCCTGATCTTCGCCCTGATCATCGGCGCGATCATCGGCGTGGTGATCACCTGGCAGACGCTGCGCGGCGCGATCATGTCGAGCATCAAGGAGTTCGCATCGCTGCGGGCCCTGGGCGTGTCGATGGGCAGCCTGCGGGGCATCGTGTTGGAATTGAGCTTCTGGATCGGCGTCACCGGGATCATCGCCTCCGGCTTCCTGACCTGGTTCGTCAAATGGCTGGCGGGTCTGGGCGGATTGCCGATGGCCTTCCCCCTGCCGGTCGTCATCTTCATCGCCTTCTTCCTGCTGGGATGCGCGATGCTGTCGGGCTTCCTGTCGCTCGGCGTCCTCAAGAACAGCCAACCCGCGGATCTCCTGCGATGAGCGCGCCCGCCCCCCACAATGCCCACAGGCTCGGCGAGAAGGCCATCGAGGCCAAAGGTCTGGTCAAGCGGTTCAAGACCGGCCGGACCTATGTCGAGGTGCTCAAGTCCGTCGACTTCGACGCCTGCCACGGCGATGTGACCATGGTCATGGGCCCGTCGGGATCGGGCAAGTCGACGCTTATCGCCGCGCTTTCAGGCCTGCTGAAGCCGGACGAGGGCACGGTCCGGGCGCTGGAGGCGGACGACCTCTGGCGGCTGTCGAACGGCAGGATCGACAGGTTCCGGCTCGACCACTGCGGCTTCATTTTCCAGGGCTTCAACCTGTTCCCCGCGCTGACCGCACGCCAGCAGGTGATGACCGCCCTGCACTACCAGGGCGCCTCAAAGGCAGAGGCCCACGCGCGCGCCCAGGCCGCGCTCGAGGAAGTCGGCCTCGGCGGCAAGGTGAACCAGCGGCCCTCGGAAATGTCGGGTGGCGAGAAGCAGCGCGTGGCCATTGCGCGCGCGCTGGCCAAGAACCCCAACCTGATCTTCGCTGACGAGCCGACCTCCGCCCTCGACGGCGAGAATGGCCAGGTGGTCATCCGCCTGCTGCGGCAGGCCGCGACAGAACGGGGCGCGGCGGTGATCTGCGTGACCCACGACCCCCGCCTGGAGGCCTACGCCGACCGGGTGATCCACATCGAAGACGGCCGCATTCTGGATGACGTTCGGCGTACGCCCGACGCCAACCCCGCGCCGCTCAGCCACTGATTCTGAAGGGACGCTTCATGTTCGGCTTTCTGCGCAGCCGCTGGTTCTGGGTTCTGACCGTCCTGGCGGTGGTGATTGTCGGCGGCGGCCTGTTCTTGCGGAACCAGGCGACGGCCAACAAGAAGACCCTGGCGGCCGAGGCCAGTCAGACGGCGCCCAGCCCCTATGCGGCCATCGCCAACGGCAAGGCCGATGTCGAGGGCGGCATCATCCAGGTCGCGGCCCGTCGCGGGGGCGTGGTCAAGGCCGTGTTGGTCCAGGAGGGCGACCGCGTGGTGGCCGGCCAGGTTCTCGCGCGCCAGGAGGACGACGATCCCCGCCTCGCCGTCGGCCGCGCCCAGGCCCAGGTCGCCCAGGCCCAGGCCCAGGTCGGCGTGCTGCAGGTCAAGCTCAGCGCGGCGCGGCGCGAACTCGGCCGGCTGCAGACGCTGGCGGACAGCAACTTTGTCGCCGGTCAGCGGATTGATCGCCAGACCGACGAGATCCGCGACTGGGAAGCCCAGATCGTGGCCCAGCGCGCCGCCGTGGCCACGGCCGTCGCCGCCCTGCGCGAGGCCGAGTACGCGCTGGAGCTGACGGTCATCCGGGCCCCGACCGACGGCCGCATCGTGCGTCGCTACGCAAACCCGGGCGCCGGCGCCTCGACGTTGAACGTCTCGAACATGTTCGATCTCGAGCCGAACACGGCCCGCATCGTTCGCGCCGAAATCGTCGAGGCCGACATCCCGAACGTCACCGAGCGACAGCAGGTCGAGATCCAGCCGGAAGGCGACACGACCAAGACCTATGTCGGCACGGTTCTGCGCCGCGCCGCGGTCTTCGGCGCCCGCAAGCTGGCCTCGGACGACCCCAGCCAGCGCAGCGACGAACGCGTGGTCGAGATCGTCGTCAGCGCCGAGGGGGCGCCGCTGCTGATCGGCCAGCGCGTGCTGGTGAAGTTCATGAAGCCCGGCTTCAAGGCCGGCGAGAAGCGCCTGCCGCCGAAGCCGGCTGCGGGCGCCAACTAGGACCAAAGGCGACATGGGCAGCCGGGCCTGACCGGACCGCGCTGCCGCGCCTGACTGCCGTCGTCGGCAACCCTCCGCTTGACGCCTCCCCTGCCGCGCCGCAAAACGCCGCCAAATCCAAACAGGCGCTAGCGCAGAGGAATACGCACATGGCCGATATCCGCTTCGACGGGAAAGTCGCGATCGTCACGGGCGCCGGTGGCGGGCTTGGCCGCCAGCACGCGCTGGAGCTGGCCCGTCGCGGGGCGAAGGTCCTGGTCAACGACCTGGGCGGCTCGATGGACGGATCGGGCGGCAACTCCGCCGCCGCCGAGGCCGTCGTGGCCGAGATCAAGGCCATGGGCGGCGAAGCCATTGCCAACGGCTCGTCGGTCACCGACGACGCCGGCGTGGCCAAGATGATCAAGGACGCGATGGACGCCTGGGGCCGCATCGACATCCTGATCGCCAATGCCGGCATCCTGCGCGACAAGTCGTTCTCGAAGATGACGGTCGAGGACTTCGAACTGGTGCTGAACGTCCACCTGATGGGCACCATGAAGCCGACCAAGGCGGTCTGGGAGATCATGAAGGCCCAGAACTACGGCCGCATCGTCGTCACGACCTCCTCATCGGGCCTGTACGGCAACTTCGGCCAGTCCAACTACGGCGCGGCCAAGCTCGGCATCATCGGCTTCATGAACACCATCAAGCTGGAGGGCCAGAAGAACAACATCCACATCAACGCCATCAGCCCGGTCGCCGCCACGCGCATGACCGAAGGCCTGATGCCGCCGGAAGTGCTGGAAAAGCTGAAGCCCGAGTATGTGACCCCGGGCGTGGTCTACCTGGCCTCGGACGAAGCCCCCACGGGCGCCATCCTGACCGCCGGCGCCGGCGTGTTCGCCCTGTCGCGCATCATCGAGACCGAGGGCGTCTACCTGGGCGAAGGCGGCCTTTCGGTCGAGGAAGTCCGCGACAACTGGAGCAAGATCTCCGACGAGGCCGGTCAGAAGGCCTACTTCGCCGGCGGCGAGCAGGGTCAGAAGTTCTTCCGCAAGATGGCCGGCGGCTGAGGAATCTGGGGACAGGTCAAAATGTCCCTTGGGACACCTTAACCTGTCCCCGACATCCGGCGGGGGACATGCGCTGACGTGCATGTCCCCTTTTTCATTTGCGCTTCCCCGGCGGCATCGGCGGATGCTCCCCGCGACGCCCGTCAGTGGCGTAAGGGGAATCGCCAGTGACCGCCACCAAGCCTAAGGGGCCGATACCGCTCCGCACCATCATGGCGTTTTCTCTGGCGACAGCGCCGGTGGGGGCGCTGTCCACGCCGCTGCTGGTCAACCTGCCGCCCTACTACGCGGGCCTGCTGGGCCTCTCGCTCTCCGCCGTCGGCCTGATCTTCGGCGCAGTGAAGCTGCTGGACATCTTCATCGATCCGGCCATCGGCATGCTGATGGACCGCACCCGGACGCGGCTCGGCCGCTACCGCGTCTGGCTGATCGCCTCCGCCCCCATCCTGATGATCGGGACCTGGAAGCTGTTCTTCGCCGGCCCGGGGGTCAGCGAGGTCTACCTCTTCATCTGGCTGACGCTGATGTACATCGGCTTTTCGATGCTGGTGCTGTCCCAGGTCGCCTGGGGCGCGGTGCTGACCGACGACTATGACGAGCGGTCCAAGGTCTACGCCTTCGGCGCCGTGACCGGGGTGCTGGGCGGCGTGCTGGCCCTGCTGCTGCCGATCCTGATGGGCAAGGAAGGGGCCGAGGCCATCCAGTTGATGGGCTGGATCGTCCTGCTGACCGTGCCGATCACCACCCTGATCGTCACCATCGCCACGCCGGAGACGATCCGGCCGTCACTCCACGCCGACCGGGCCTCGCTAAAGGATTTCCCCAGGCTCATCGCCCACCCCGCGATGCGCCGGCTGCTGCTCGCCGACCTGCTGTTCACGGTCGGTCCGGCCATCACCTCCCCGCTGTACCTGTTCTTCATGAAGCAGGCGCGCGGCTACACCGAGGCCGAGGCCTTCATCATGCTGATCCTGTTCTCGCTGGCCGGTCTGTTCGGCGCACCGATCTGGGCCTGGAGCGCGATGAAGCTGGGCAAGCACCGGTCGCTGATCCTGGCGGCCGTGCTGTACGCCGCCTGCCAGGGGATCCTGCCGCTGCTGCCGTCGAAGTCCTTCTGGCTCCTGGCCCCGGGCATGTTCGTGGCCGGCGGCATCCTGTCGGCCTTCGCCTTCCTGGTGCGGGCCATGGTCGCCGACGTCGGCGACCAGGTTCGGCTCGAGACCGGCAAGGACCGGATCGGCATCCTCTACTCGCTGGTCACCAGCACGGCGAAGATCGGCTCGGCCCTGGCCGTGGCCATCGCGCTGCCGCTGCTGGCGGCGTTCGGCTTCAGCGCCGCGCCTGATGCGACCAACACGCCCGAGGCGCTGATGGGCCTGCTGCTGCTCTACACCGTGCCGCCGGTGACGCTGGTGCTGCTGGCCGCCTGGGCGATCAGGGGCTACGCGCTGGGCCGCGCCGAGCACGACGAGATCCGCGGCGCACTGGCGACGCGGGACGCCGAGGCTCTGGCGGCCGCCGGGACGCCGGCGGGTTAGAGAAGCCGCTTCGCCGCCGCCCTGAAGGCGTCCGCGGCGGCCCCGGCGCTGTCGCCGGCCGTCAGCGGGCGGCCGTCGTCGCCGGACTGGCGCAGCGCGATCTCGATGGGAATCTCCGCCAGCACCGGCACGCCCAGATTGGCCGCCTCAGCCTTCGCGCCGCCGGTCCCGAAGATCGGGATCGGCCGGCCGGTCGAGGGATCGGCGAAGAAGGCCATGTTCTCGATGACGCCCAGGATGGTCGCCCCGGTCTTTCGGAACATCGCGGCGGCGCGGCGGGCGTCGATCAGCGCGATTTCCTGCGGCGTGGAAACGATCACCACTCCATCGACCGCGAAGTTCTCCATCAGGGTCAGGTGGATGTCGCCGGTGCCGGGCGGCATGTCGATGACCAGCAGGTCGAGCGGCGCGTCCTCTGTGCCCCAGCGCACATCGTTGACCATCTGCCGCACGGCGGAGGAGGCCATCGGCCCGCGCCAGATCATCGGCGAGCCCTCATCAACCAGAAAACCGATCGACATGACCGTGACGCCGTGGGCCGTCAGCGGCTGAAGCTTGCCGTCGACGAACACCGGCTCGCCGTCGACGCCCATCATCCGGGGCGCGGAGGGGCCGTAGACGTCGGCGTCCAGCAGCCCCACGCGCAGGCCCAGGCCCGCGAAGGCGCAGGCCAGATTGACCGAGACGGTGGACTTGCCGACCCCGCCCTTGCCGCTGGCCACGGCGATGACCCGCTTCACATGGGCCGGACGGGTGACTTCCTTGCGTGGCTTGAGCGCGGCCTTCGGATCCTCCGAGACGCGAGCGCCCTTGCGCTGGCGGGTCACGCCTTCCGGCGCCGACGCGGTCAGGACCACCTGCGCCCGCTCGACGCCCGGCAGTCCGGCCAGCACAGCCTCGGCCGCCGCCCTGACAGGGGCATAGGTCGCCGCGTCGGCGGCGGGCACCTCGAGCATGAATCCGGCCCGCCCCTCGCGGATCACCAGACCCTGCACCAGGCCGGCCGTGGCGAGGCCCTGCCCCGTTCGCGGGTCGATGACGGCGTCCAGCGCGCGCAGGGCGGCGTCGCGATCAGCTGAAGTGTGAAAGGTTGTCATGTGGTTCGTCTTGCCTTGAGCGGCGGGGCGTCACATATCCGCATGACCGCGCCGGCTTGCAAGCCCGCCGACACACGACGGAAAAGCGACGCAACACAGATGCCCTGGAATGACAACGCCAACCCCGGACCCTGGGGCTCGCCCCCGCCTCCCGGCGGCAAGGAAGAACCTCAACGGCCGGAGTCCGGCGGACGTGGGCCCGGAGGCCCTGGCGGCCCCGGCCCCGGCCCCGGTCGAGGCCCCGGTCGCGGACCGGGCGGAACGCCGCCTGACCTGGGCGACATACAGCGCCGGATCGAGGCGTTCATCGCCGGCCTGATGCGCGGCGGCGCCGGCGGCGGCGACGGAGGCGGAAGCCAGATCCCGCTGCGCAAGCTCGCGCCTCTGGCCGGCGGCGCCGTGGCGGTGCTCTATGTGCTGGCCGGCATCATCGTGGTCGGCCCTCGGGAAGAAGCCGTGGTGACCACCTTCGGCGCCTGGACCCGCAGCTACGGGCCCGGCATCGGCTACCACCTGCCCCTGATCGAACAGTCCCGGAAGCTGGACGTCACCACCCTGCAGACCAGGAGCATCGGCGGCGGCACCGGCGACGGGGGCGACACCCTGATGCTGACCGGCGACGAGAACATCGTCGACCTGAGCTTCTCGGTGACCTGGCGCGTGTCCAACCCCGGCCGCTACCTGTTCAACATCTCCGATCCGGACGCCACGTTGTCTGCCGTGGCCGAAAGCGCCATGCGCGAGGTGATCGGCCGCAGCGAGCTGGACGCCATCATCAGCCGCAGCCGCGGCCAGATCCAGATCGAGGTCGCGGCGCTGATGCAGCGCATCCTCGACGGCTACGGCGCCGGCATCATCATCGACGGCGTGCAGATCAGCGACGCCGGTCCGCCCAAGGAGGTCGTCGACGCCTTCCGCGATGTGAACAACGCCAGCCAGAACGCCGAATCCCGCGCCAACCAGGCGCGCGGTACGGCGGCCGAGGTCATTCAGCAGGCGAAGGGCTACCAGTCCCAGGTCGTTCGTGAAGCCGCCGGTGAGGCGGCCCGCTTCAACCAGGTCTATGCGCAGTACAGGCTGGCCCCGGGCGTGACCCGCGACCGCCTCTACATCGAAACCATGGAGCGGGTGCTGACCAAGACCAACAAGGTCATCATCGACAACAAGGGGGCCAGCGCCCCGATCATCCTGCCGCCGGACGTCTTCCGGCCGCGCCCGGCGCCGCAGCCGAGCAGTGCGACGGCGACCCCGGCCCTGCCCCAGCGCGTCTCGGGAGGGACCCAATGACCAATCAACGCCTCACCTTCCTGGGCATCATCGCCGCCGTCGCCCTGATCGTCCTCAGCCAGACCCTGTATGTCGTCGACCAGACGCACCAGGCGCTGGTCATCCGCCTCGGCGAGGTGGTCCGCACGGTAAACGCCAGCCCCGACGACGGCCCCGGCCTGAAGATCAAGGCGCCCTTCCTCGAGACCCGGCTGCTGTTCGACAAACGCAACCAGGCCATCCAGGTGAACCGCCAGGAGATCCTGACCGCAAACCAGGAGCGGCTGATGGTGGACGCCTTCGTGCGTTACCGCATCGACGATCCCGTCCGCTTCTACACAGGCCTGGGCGATGACCGGGTGGCCAAGGATCGGCTGAACTCGGTGATCAACGCCTCGCTGCGCCAGGTGCTCGGCTCGGCCAGTTCAGAGGACATCATCTCGCGCCGTCGCGCCGCCCTGACCCGTCAGGTGCGCGAGAACCTGTCGGACCGCACCACCCGATCGCGCCTGGGCCTGCAGGTGATCGATGTGCGCATCCGCAGCGCCGACCTGCCGGAAGCCAACCAGGAAGCCGTCTTCGACCGCATGAAGACCGCTCGCCAGCAGGAAGCCGCGCGGATCCGGGCCGAGGGCGAGCAGAAGCGCCTGGAGATCATCGCCACGGCCACGCAGGAAGCCGAGACCATTCGCGGTCAGGCTGACGCCGAGCGGTCGCGTCTCTTCGCCGCCAGCTTCGGCCAGGATCCGTCCTTCGCCGCCTACTACCGCTCGCTGCAGGCCTATGACGCGTCGCTCGGCCAGGACACGACCCTGGTCTTGTCCCCCGACAGCGCCTTCTTCCGCTACTTCAGCAAGGGCCCGACGGGTCAATAAGGTTGGGGACATGCACTTCAGTGCGTGTCCCCTGCAGCTTCAAGCTGATGGGGACACGTACCGAAGTCGGTACATGTCCCCGGCCTACGCGAAGTCCTCCGCGCGATAGCCCTGGAAATACAGCAGCGCCGTCAGATCGGCGTGGTCCACCTTCGCATGGGCCTTTTCGGCCACCACCGGCTTGGCGCGGTAGGCGACGCCCAGGCCCGCGACCTCGATCATCGCCAGATCGTTGGCGCCGTCGCCCACGGCGAGCGCCTCGGCGGGCGTGAGGCCCTGCGCCGCCGTCTCTTCCCGCAGCGCGGTCAGCTTGGCCTCGCGCCCCAGGATCGGCTCGCCGACCAGGCCGGTCAGAACCGCGCCATCATCGCCCAGGATGTTGGCCCTGTTGGCGTGGAAGCCCGCCGCCGCCATCACCCGGCTGGTGAAGAAGGTGAAGCCGCCGCTGACCAGCACGCAACGCGCGCCATGCGCCGCCATGGTCCGCACGAGCGTCCGCGCGCCGGGATTGAGCCGGACGCGATCATCGAAACAGGTCTGCAGCTTGTCGAAGCCCAGCCCCTTGAGCATGGCCACCCGCTCGCGCAGGGCGCCCTCGAAGGCCAGTTCCCCGCGCATGGCGCGCTCGGTGATCTCAGCCACCTGCGCCTTGACCCCGGCGAAGTCGGCCAGTTCATCGATGCACTCGCAGCCGATGATGGTGGAGTCCATGTCGGCGATCAGCAGCCGCTTGCGGCGGCCTTCCGACGGCTGGACGCAAACGTCCGTTGCCCGGCCGGCCAGCGCCGCCTCGAGTCGCTCGCGGACCAGCCCGCGCAGGTCCGTCTCGACCGTGAGATCGGCGGCGTCGGGGCCGAGCAGGTCGGGCGCGCCGGTCGCCAGGCCCATGCGAGCCAGCGCGATTTCGGCGACCTCGATGGCGGCCGGAAGGGTGGAGGGGTCGGCGGCGACGAGGGTGACGGCGAGGGACATGCGGGCCGGTTAGCGTGGTTTCGGTCGGATGGGAACAGGCGCCAGACTCTTCCTCTCCCTCTTGGGAGAGGGGGACCATGCGGAGCATGGTGGAGCGGGATGCTCTCTCGTTGGCGACTATTCAGCAAGGACAGTGAAGCCGAACATCGCGCCTCGACGGCAAACGGCGGCGCATCCCTCTCCACCGCCCTCCGGGCGGTCCCCCTCTCCCAAAAGGGAGAGGATCGATATCCATGGCGCCCTTCGAACCCATGACTTAAGGCAACCACTATGCCCTCCGTCCTGCTCATCCACGGCCCGACCGCCAGCGGCAAGTCCGCCCTGGCCTTGCGCGTGGCCCAAGCCGTGGACGGCGAGATCGTCAACGCCGACGCGCTGCAGCTCTACAGCGACCTGACCGCTCTCAGCGCCCGTCCGACGCCGGAGGAGACAGCCGGCGTCCCGCATCACCTGTTCGGGGTGGCGGACGGCGCCGACGGCTGGTCGGTCGGCCGCTGGGCCCGCGCCGCCGGCCCGGTCATCGACGAGATCATGGCGCGCGGCCGCACCGCCGTCGTGGTCGGTGGTACGGGCCTCTACTTCAAGGCCCTGACCGACGGGCTGGCCGACATCCCGCCGACGCCCGCCGCCGTGCGGGCCGGGGTCGGCAAGACCTTCGACACGCTGGGCGAGGCGCGGTTCCGCGAACTTCTGGCCTCGGTCGATCCGGTCGCCGAGGCCCGCGTCGCGCCGGGCGACCGCATGCGCCTGTCCCGCGCGATGGAGGTGCTGGAGGCCACAGGCAAGCCGCTGACCGCCTGGCAGGCGAAGACCGCCCCTGCCCTGCCCGCCGATGCGTGGCGGGCGGTGGTCATCGAGCCGGAGCGCGACCTGCTCTACGCCCGCTGCGACGCGCGCTTCGAGGTCATGCTCGAGCGCGGCGCCCTGGACGAGGTGCGCGCCCTGATCGCTCGCGGCCTCGACCCCGACCTGCCGGTCATGAAGGCCGTCGGCGTGCGGGAACTGGCCGCCCATCTGCACGGCGAGATCTCGCTGGTCGAGGCCGCCGAGCTGGCCCGCCGGGAGACCCGCCGCTACGCCAAACGCCAGCTGACCTGGCTGCGCAACCAGACGCCGGACTGGCCACGGATCACCGAAACGGACGCAGAAGCGGCATGGGGGCAATTCCTTGCGCAGAGCCCGGCCTTGACCGACCTTCGCTAGCGTGGCATTGGCTTCGGAGACGATTTGGAGCAATCATCGTGCGCAACACGATCCTCGTACTTACGACGCGACCGCCCTCGGTGTGACCTGACCGTCACGCCGTCGCCGGTCGCGTATGCCCAGGCCCTTACCGGGCCTTTTTTATTGCCCGTTTCCGAACTCCGCCGAGATCCGACATGACCGCCCAGACGACTGCCAAGAGCTTTACCCCGACGACCGCCGCCGCCCGGGAGATGACCGGCGCGGAGATCGTCGTCCAGGCCCTCGTCGACCAGGGTGTCGACACCCTGTTCGGCTATCCCGGCGGGGCGGTGCTGCCGATCTATGACGCGCTGTTCAACGACAACGAAGCGTACGGTGAGCGCCTGCGTCACATCCTGGTGCGCCATGAACAGGGCGCGACCCATGCCGCCGAGGGTTATGCCCGCTCGACCGGCAAGCCGGGCGTGGTGCTGGTCACCTCCGGCCCCGGCGCGACCAACGCCATCACCGGCATCGTCGACGCGCTCATGGACTCTATCCCGATGGTGGTCTTCACCGGCCAGGTCCCCACCCACCTGATCGGCACCGACGCCTTCCAGGAAGCCGACACCGTCGGCATCACCCGCGCCTGCACCAAGCACAACTACCTGGTGAAGGACGTGGCCGACCTGCCGCGGATCATCCACGAAGCTTTCCACATCGCCACCACCGGCCGGCCCGGCCCGGTGCTGATCGACATCCCCAAGGACGTCCAGTTCAGCACCGCGACCTACCAGACGCCCGACGAGGTCAGTTTCAGCCACGGCTACGCGCCCCGCACCAAGGGCGATCCGGGCAAGATCACCGAGGCGGTCCGCATGATCGCCAAGGCCCGACGGCCGGTCTTCTACACCGGCGGCGGGGTCATCAACGCCGGCCCGGCGGCCAGCGCCGCCCTGCGGACCTTCGCGGCCATGACCGGCGCGCCGGTGACCTCGACCCTCATGGGGCTGGGCGCCTTCCCGGCCGCCGACCCGGCGTGGCTGGGCATGCTGGGCATGCACGGCACGTTCGAGGCCAACCATGCCATGCACGACTGCGATGTGATGATCTGCGTCGGCGCCCGCTTCGATGATCGCGTCACCGGCCGGCTGGACGCCTTCTCGCCGAACAGCAAGAAGATCCACATCGATATCGACGCCAGCTCGATCAACAAGAATGTCCGGGTCGACATCGGCATCATCGGCGACGCCGCCAGCGTGCTGGACGACCTGATCGAGGCCTGGAAGGTCGAGGGCCTGGAGGCCAACCGCACCGCCCTGGACGACTGGTGGCGGCAGATCGACGCCTGGCGGGCCGTCCAGTGCCTGCGCTACACGCCGTCGACGACGGCCATCAAGCCGCAGCAGGCGATCGAACGCCTCTATGAGCTGACCAAGGGTCGCGACACCTACATCACCACCGAGGTCGGCCAGCACCAGATGTGGGCCGCCCAGTTCTACCGCTTCCAGGAACCCAACCGCTGGATGACCTCCGGGGGCCTGGGCACCATGGGCTACGGCATGCCCGCCGCCATCGGCGTGCAGCTGGCCCACCCCGGCAGCCTGGTCATCGACATCGCCGGCGAAGCCTCGATCCAGATGTGCATCCAGGAGCTCTCGACGGCGGTGCAGTACGGCCTGCCGATCAAGATCTTCATCCTCAACAACGAGTGGATGGGCATGGTCCGCCAGTGGCAGCAGCTGCTGCACGGCGAGCGCTACAGCCAGTCCTACTCCGAGAGCCTGCCGGACTTCGTCAAGCTGGCCGAGGCCTATGGGGCGGTCGGCATCCGCTGCAGCGATCCGGCCGAGCTGGACGCGAAGATCCTTGAGATGATCGACAGCCCGCACCCGGTGCTCTTCGACTGCCGCGTCGAGAAGCTGGAGAACTGCCTGCCGATGATCCCGTCGGGCAAGGCCCACAACGAGATGATCCTGCCCGAAGGCGGCGAGGACATCGGCAAGGTCATTGATGAAGCCGGGCGCAGGTTGGTGTAGGCCGCATTGACAATCTATGCGAGTTTTTGTGATTTGCGGCTCGCATGCCGCAGTTCGAATGGGATCCAGAGAAAGCTCGCTCAAACCTCGCCAAACATGGTGTCTCGTTCGAGACCGCCCGCGAGGTTTGGGACGATCCGCGGATCGTCTGGTATGCTGACGACATCGTCGACAACGAACTTCGCTGGCACGCGATCGGGGTCGTCGGGTTCGTCACCTTGCTGCTGGTCGTCCATACCCTCCGGGACTCGGCGACCGGCGAAGTGGTCCGAATTGTCAGCGCGCGAAAGGCGGCTCCTCGGGAGCGCAAACGGTATGAGCAAGAAATCCTCAAATTCTGGTCGTGAGGCTGAACTGGCGCGGCTTGCAGCCATGCCTGACGAGGAGATCGACACCAACGACATCCCGGAAGTCGATCTGGAAAGGCGGCTCTTTGCCAGTCGTCCGAACCTGGGCGAGGCCCGCCTGTGGCCCGTCGGTGTCGAGGCCGATCTCGTCAGCTGGTTCCTGAACCAATCGGACTCCAGCACCTATCAGCAAGAGATCAACAAGGCTCTTCGGGCACATATCGCCGACACCGACGCCAAGACACGGAAACGCCGCGCCTGATGACCACCGCACCCAACCCCGCCTCCGCCTACGACATGTCCCATGAGGACGTGGTCGAGAACCTCGCCACCTTCGCGCTGCTCGTCGACAACGAGGCCGGGGTGCTCCACCGCGTGGTCGGCCTGTTCGCGGCCCGCGGCTACAACATCGACAGCCTGACCGTGGCCGAGACCGACCGGCGGGCCCATACCAGCCGCATCACCATCGTCACCCGCGGCGCGCCGAATGTGCTGGAGCAGATTGAGGCCCAGCTGTCGAAGGTGGTCAGTGTCCGCCGCGTGCACGACGTCACCCGCGACCCCAACGGCATCGAACGCGAACTGGCCCTGGTCAAGGTGCGCGGCACCGGGACCGACCGGGTCGAGGCGCTGCGCGTCTCCGACATCTTCCGGGCCAAGGTCATCGACACCACGTCCGAAAGCTTCGTGTTCGAGATCACCGGCGCGCCCAGCAAGATCGACAGCTTCGTGGAACTGATGCGCCCGCTTGGCCTCGTGGAACTGTCCCGCACGGGCGTCCTCTCGATCGAGCGAGGCGCCGAGGGCATGTAAGGGAGACCCGCTCATCCCGGCGACGGCAGGGACGAGCGGACCCCGGAGAGCCTGCGTTACGTCTCCGCAGAGCCTTTCAGCAGGTTGAGGCGGAACAGCAGCGCGCCAAGCACCGCCCCGACGGCGGGGGCGACGATGAACAGCCACAGCTGAGACAGGGCGTCGCCGCCGACCAGAACGGCCGGGCCGAAGCTGCGGGCCGGATTGACCGAGACCCCGGTCACCTGGATGCCGACGATGTGGATGACGGCCAGCGCGATGCCGATGCCGAGACCCGCGAAGCCGGGGGCCGAACCGGGACCGGTCGCGCCCAGGATGACGATCACGAACAGGGCGGTCATGACGATCTCGAAGATCAGAGCCGCCTGCAGGCTGTACTCGCCCAGATACCCGGGGCCCCAGCCGTTGCGACCCAGGCCGCTGTCGACGCCGGTCTTGGCCAGGACCATCAGAATGGCCGCCCCGGCCAGGGCGCCGGCGAACTGGGCGATCCAGTAGAGGACCATCTCCCTGGCGGACATCCGACCGGCCACGAAGGCCGCCAGGCTGACCGCCGGATTGACGTGACAGCCTGACACCGGCCCGATCCCGTAGGCCAGACAGACGATGGCGAAGCCGAACGCCAGGGCGATGCCCAGCTGCCCGACCTGTTCACCCGCCAGCACCGCCGCGCCGCACCCGAACAGCACCAAAGCCAGCGTGCCTATGAACTCCGCGATGTACTTTCCCATGCCCCGCTCCCGTTTTCTGGCGCCGCTTCATCGAGCGGCGTTCGGCGAGCCTGACGCAGTTTGCTGAGTCCGGGAATGCGCGTTGATTGTCGCCGCGTCCTTCCCCCCAACGTCATTCATCCCTATATTGGCAGTGTCCGGGTTCGCCCGGACTATGGGCATAAACGAGCGTGTAATAAACGGACTGGACCCGGGTGCGATTCCCGGCGGCTCCACCAATCTCCTTCGAGTTATCGCGAAGAGCATGGGGCCGATCAGCATCGACAGACGTGTAAAGACGTATTCTTTGTCTCGGCGTGGCTCACCGTTTCGGGCCATTAAACTAACTGCGAACGATAACTTCGCTGAAGAGTACGCCGTCGCCGCGTAATGCGGTTCTAGCGAACTCAGACTAAAGCCCTGGGGGTTCAGATCCTCAGGCTGGGCCCGGGGGAGCCTGCAAACAGAATCCCCCACCCTTTCCCCCTTTTCCGAAGGTCGCAGGCGCCTTTGCGCCGCCTCCACGACAGGCTACCGTACGGCTCAGTTTCCGCAGCAAGTGACTCATGGCCGACGCGACGCCTCCCAACGACCAGATGAACTACGAGGCCATGGCCCAGGACGCCCTGCGGGGCGTGGTCAAGGCCGCGCTCAAGGTGGCGGCCGCCCCCGGCGGCATTCCCGGCGAGCACCACTTCTACATCACCTTCAGGACCAGGGCGCCGGGCGTCTCGGGGCCGATCGAGGTGCTGTCCAAGTATCCGGACGAGATGACTATCGTGCTGCAGCATCAGTACTGGGACCTGGCGCCGGGGGAGACCTTCTTCACCGTGACGCTGAAGTTCGGCGGCTCGCCCAAGCGACTGTCGGTGCCCTATGCGGCGGTGACCCGCTTCTTCGACCCCTACGTCCAGTTCGGCCTGCAGTTCGAGCCGCCGCCGGAGGCGGAGCCGGCCATGGTCGAGACCGCCGACACGGGGGATGACGACGAGACTCCGCCGCCCGACGACGGCCCCAAGGTCGTGTCGCTGGACCAGTTCCGCAAGAAGTGAGGCGGCCTTGAGCGAGACGACCACCCAAGAGACCAGGACCTTCACCGACGAGGAACTGCTGGCCCGGTTCACCGGGACCAAACGCCAGCCGCCCGGTTCGCAGCTGCTGGGCTTCCGCATGGTCCGCGTCAGCCAGGCCGACCGCGAGGTCGAGGTGGCCTTCGAGGCCTCCGAACAACTGACCAACCCGATGAAGCAGATCCAGGGCGGCTACCTCTGCGCCATGCTGGATGAGGTCATGAGCGTGGCCTGCATGGTCGCCTCCGGCATGACCGCCGTCGCGCCGACGGTCGAGATGAAGACCAGCTTCTTCCGCCCCGCCCTGCCCGGCTCGATCCGCGGCGTCGGCCGCGTCGTGCGCTGGGGCAAGACCATCGCCTTCACCGAGGGCGAACTGCTCGACGACCAGGGCCGCACCCTGGCCAGGGCCACCGGGACGGCGATGCCGACGCCGTTCGCGCGGTACAAGGACTAGGGATTTAGCCATGGGACGGGGGCTCGGCGTCATTCTCGGACTGATCGCGACGTTCGCCGCCTCGACCGCCCTCGCCCAGACGCCTCCCAAAAGCCCCTTCAACGACTGGTCCGCCGTGGTTGTCGCCGGCGACTGGCGCTCGGGCGACGGCGGCTCGACCGAGGCCTTCGACAATGCCCGGCGCGATGTGGCCGCCACCCTGATGGCGCTGGGCTTCAAGCCGGAGAACCTGATCCAGTTCTCGACGCGGCCCGACCGCTATGACGCGCCGAAGCCGGAGCGGCTCACCGCCCAGTCGATGCTGGACGCCATCAAGAGCTCGACCATGAAGGTCAAGGGCGGCTGCCTGATCTACTACACCTCTCACGGCACGCCGAAGGGTGTGGTGCTGGATGTTCTCGGCCGGCCCTACATGCTGTCGCCGGGCGAGATGGGCCTGCTGGTGGACGAGGCCTGCGCGGACCGGCCGGCCATCGTGATCATCTCGGCCTGCTTCTCGGGCGTGTTCGTACCCTACCTGCAGGGGCCCCGGAGGATGGTGGTCACCGCCGCTCGTCCGGACCGCAGCTCGTTCGGCTGCAGCACCGAAGACGTCTATCCGTTCTTCGATGACTGCTTCCTGCAATCGGTGGGCAAGACCCGGAACTTCCCGGCGCTACCTCCCGCCATCCAGGCCTGTGTGGCGGGCAAGGAAACCGACCTGGGCCTTGGCCCCCCGTCGGAGCCCCAGGTCTTCATCGGGCCCGACCTGCGACTGATGCTCTCCATGATGCCGTTCCCCAAGGGCGCGCAGGGCGTTCGCGCGCCCTGAGCGGAATTCGCCGCCCCAGGGCGAGCGGCCTTTGAACGGCGGAGCGATCCGTCCTAAGAGGGGTCTGAAAACCGCCCTTGGGGAAACGTCTGTGCGCTTGCTTTCAAGAGCCGTCGCCGCGGCAGCGCTCGTCTGCCTTCTCGGCCTGTCGACCGCCAGCTCGGCCCAGGCGCCTGCGCCCGCCGCCGTCAGCCCGCCCGCCCCTGCGCCGGTCGCCCTGCCCGGCGTCACGCCCCTGCCCGCCCCCGAGCTCGAGGCCTTCGTCGACGGGATCATTCGTGACGCGATCGCCGCCGATCACATCCCCGGCGTGACGGTCTCCGTGGTCCAGAACGGTCAGACCATCCTCAAGAAGGGCTATGGCTTTGCCCGTTTGGAGCCGACGGCGCGGCCGGTCGATCCCGACCGGACGCTGTTCCGCATCGCCTCGATCTCCAAGACCTTCACCTGGATCGCGGTGATGCGAGAGGTCGAGGCCGGCCGCATGCGCCTGGACGCCCCGATCAATCTCTATCTGCCCGAGCAGGTTCAGGTCCGCGACCAGGGATTCACCACTCCGGTGCGGGTCCGCGACCTGATGAGCCACACCCCGGGCTTCGAGGACCGGGCCCTGGGCCAGCTGTTCGAGCGCGACCCCGCCCGGGTCAGGTCTCAGCTGGTCTATCTGCGCCAGGAGCGCCCCCGCCGCGCCTTCGAGCCGGGCACGACGCCCGCCTATTCCAACTACGGCGTGAACCTGGCCGGCGCGGCCCTGGCCTACATCTCGCAGCAGCCGTTCGAGCGGATCATCGAGCGGGACATCACCGGCCCGCTGGGCATGACGCGCACGACCTTCCGCGATCCCTACCCGGCCCGTCCGGACCTGCCGGCCCCGATGCCGGCCGCGCTGGCCGCCGAGGTGGCGGACGGCTTCTACTGGACCGGCGCCGGCTGGCGCAAACGGCCTTACGAGTACACCTCGCAGGGGGCCCCGGCCGGCGGCGGCTCGACGACCGCCGCCGACATGGCCCGCTACATGACCATGCTCCTGAACGGCGGAACGCTGGATGGCGCGGTGATCTACGGGCCCCGCACCGCCGAGGGCTTCCGCACGCCGCAGTGGCGCCCCCATCCCGCCGTCGCCGGGACGGCGCACGGTTTCCTGCCCTACGCCCTGCCGGGCGGCAGGACCGGCTGGGGCCACGATGGCGCCCTGCTGTCGTTCCGGTCCTCGATGGTGATGGTCCCGGAACTGGGCCTGGGCGTCTTCATCGCGAGCAACGGCGAGACCGGCGACCGCCTGACCTCGCAGCTGGCCGGCCGGATCGTACAGCGCTTCTACGGCCCGGCGCCGACACTTCCCCCGCCCGGGTCGGAATGGCTCAAGGCCAACGCCTCGGCTTTCGAGGGCCAGTACGTCGGCAACCGCCGCGCCTTCCACGGGCTGGAAAAGCTGACCGGCCTGGTCAACAGCCGCGTGACGGTTCGCGTCGCGGACAACGGCGTGCTGCTGATCTCCGGCTTCGACTTCACCTCGCGTTGGCTGCCCGTCGGAACCGGCGGCCAGTTCCGGCAGGCGGATGGCTGGCGCACCCTGGCGTTCGAGATGAAGGACGGGCGCGCGGTGCGCTATTTCACCGGCGGCGGGGTCAACGCATTCGAACGGCAGGGCATGTTCGGCGGCAGCGGCTGGTTTGTGAATCTCGGACTGCTGGCCCTGATCGCCTCGGTCGCCACCCTGGCGGGCGTCGGCCTGCGGATGCGGCTGCGCGACTATCGCGAAACGCCGATGCAGCGCCGCGTCAGCCTGGTCCAGACCACCCAGGCAGTGCTCTGGATCCTCGCCGCCTTCACCGCCGGCGTCTGGCTCAGCCGGTCCGGCGATATCGCCGCGATCTTCTTCGACTGGCCCGGCGGCTGGCTTCTGACCGCCTCGTCCTGCGCCCTTGTGGCCTCGGTCCTTTCGGTGGCCAATCTGGTCCTGCTGCCGCTGGTCTGGCGGGGCGGCCGGCGTGTCGACAGCTGGACGCTGGGCCGCAAGCTGCGGTTCACCGCCACGGCGCTGATCTTCGCCGCCTTCTCCCTGGTCCTGGCCCTCTGGGGCGCCATCTATCCCTGGGCCAGCTGACCGGCCGAGGGACGCCGCGCAATCCGTCCACAGCTATTCAGAGCCGCGACGAAAAGACCCCTGACGGCACGCCGTTCGCAGAGCGAGGATCGCAACGATCTCTGTGGGGTGCGTATCGTGTCAAAACAGGACGGTCTGGTCTTCGGTCTGGCGGGTCTGTTCATCTGGGCGGCCGCCACCGCCTACTACGTCGCCTTCGGGCCGCAGCTGCTCGAAAGCGCCTTCTGGTTCTACGCCGCCAACGCCTTCCTGGCGGCGGTGGCCGTGACCCTGGTCTTCCACGGCGCCGTTCGTGTGCGCCGGCTGGCCCGCCGCCAGCGACCTCTGGCCCTGGCCTTCTACATCGCGCCGGGTCTGGTCCTGGGCGGCCTGACCGCGATCAAGCTCACCGTCCTGCTGCCGGACATGGATCCGGTCAGCATTGGCCGCTACGGCGCCTTCATGCTGGTCGGCTACGCCACCGTGGCGATCACGGCCTTCGAACGCCGGTCGAAGCGAGCGGCGTCACCCGTACGGTGATCCGCTCCCGGTCGCCTGGCCGTCGCTCGACCAGCAGCCGGGCCACCTGGGCGTCGTCGTGGAAGACGTAGCCCTTGATGGCGTCGAGGATGGCCTTGGCCAGATTGTCCAGATCCAGCCAGGGCGGATCGCCCTCGTAGTCCATGTATATCTCGACGCCGTAGTCGCCCCAGGCCGGCCGCGACCCGCGCCATTCCTTGCGAAAGAACTCGTAGATCAGCGGCTTGTAGTACTTGGCCTGCGTCGTCAGCCCGTCGACGACGATCTCGAACACGCCGCCGCTCTCGCGCGCCCGCACCTTGCCGTGGGAGGTCCAGCCGGCTTCGGTCATGCGAAGGGCGAGACCACGAACAGCCTCTCCGCCTGCGCGGCGCGCGCGAGGGCCTTGTCCAAGGTTGCCAATCCTCCGCCCAACCTCGCGGCTAATTCCAGATAGGCCGCGTCGTAAGCCGTAAGCCCGTAACGCTGAGCCAACGCCAATCCGCCGGGCAGACTCTCGACCTCCGCGTCGAGATCAATCGGCAGGCTCAGAAACAGATCGAGCGCATCCCGGGC
>JBEIDC010000011.1:0-39314 GCA_040383665.1 Caulobacter sp. | reverse complement strand
CCCTTCGTTCGGCACATCACGCATGGGTCGTCGGAACAAGTCCGACGATGACGAGAATGGAAATGTACTGGGGTAAGGGTGTTACCCCTCCAGCGCCCGCGCCTCGTCCGGCAGCATGATCGGCACACCGTCGCGGATGGGATAGGCCAGCTTCGCCGAGGCGCTGATCAGTTCGCCCTTGTCGCGGTCATAGGTCAGCGGACCCTGGGTGACCGGACAGACGAGGATCTCCAGCAGGCGGGGATCGACCTTGGGGGTTGCGGCTTCGCTCATGGCCCGGTTCTAGCCTTCGCCGGCGGCCACGCCAATCACTGCATCGTCCCGCGGTCGTCATCGCCCCCGGCGGCGTCGATCTCCAGCAGGGCGGTCAGGGTCGCGGCGCGATCCTCGAGGGTCGCCGCCTCCAGCAGCGCCTGTTTCTCGGCCGGGTCGAACGGCAGGCCCATGGCCAGGCTGTTGACCAGGGCGTCGATCGGCGCGGCCTGGGCCGACTCCCACTCTATGCCCAGCCCGCGGTGTTCCAGATAGCGGCCCAGCGCCGCCAGGAAGGCGGCGCGGTCGAGACCACTCGGCGCCGCGTCCTCGCGCAGGTCGGCCTCGAACCGGTCGAAACGGGCCCGGACCTGGCGATAGGGCGCGCGCACCGACAGTTCCTCGCCGATGTCGAAACGGCACAGGCCGGTCAGGGTGATCAGGTAACGGCCGTCGGCGGTCTCGGCGAAGCTGGTCACCTTGCCCAGACAGCCGACGGGCGCCAGGGCCGGCAGCTCACGCGCACCGCCCCGGGTCTGGACCATGCCCAGCAGCCGGTCGCCGGCCATCACGTCGTCGATCATGTTGAGGTAGCGCGGCTCGAAGATGTTCAGCGGCAACTGCCCGCCCGGCAGCAGCAGCGCCCCGTTCAGCGGAAAGACAGGGATCGCCAGCGGCAGGTCCACAGCCTTGCGATATCCCGTGGCCATGGCGGCCTCCTAGCTGAAGAGGATCGACGACAGGCGTCGTCGTCCCTGCTTCGTCACATTCGACGTCGCGCCTGCGGCCTCGAAGACCGTCAGCAACTGCTTGCGGGCCGCCTCGTCGTTCCAGGCCCGGTCCCGCGCGATGATGGTCAGCAGCTGGTCGGCCGCCTGGTCGAACCGGCCCTGGGCGGCGAAGGCCCCCGCCAGCTCATAACGCGCCTCATGGTCATCCGGATCACGCGCCAGCCTCTGTTCGAAGGGGGCGGTCTCCGACGCGGCGCTGTCGGCCAGCGCCAGGGCGGCGCGGGCGGCGTCCAGGTCCGGGTCCTTCGCGTCGGCCGGCGCCATGGCGACGATCGCCGCCGCCTGCTCGACATCGCCGCCCAGCAGGCAGCATCGGGCCATGCCGCCCAGCGCCTTCACGTTCTCCGGATCCATCTGCAGCACCGCCGCATAGCCCTGGGCCGCGCCGCCGATGTCGCCCAGCTCGAAGGACTCCTTCGCCTGGGCCAGCACCTCGTCGATCTCCGAAGCGGGCGGCGGCCCGGACAGCCGGTCGACGAAGCGGCGGATCTCGCTCTCGGGCTGGGCGCCCTGGAAGCCGGTGACCGGCTGGCCGTTGACGAAGGCGTAGACGGTCGGGATCGACTGCACGCGCAGCTGGCCGGCGAATCCGGGGTTTCTGTCGACGTCGATCTTGACCAGCCGCACCGCGCCCTTCGCCTCGCGGACGACCTTCTCCAGCACCGGCGTCAGCTGCTTGCAGGGGCCGCACCAGGTCGCCCAGAAGTCGACGAGCACCGGCGTCGTCTTCGAGGCCTCGATGACATCGGCCATGAAGGTGGCGTCCGAGCCGTCCTTGATGAGGTCTTCGCTCGCGGTTGTCTCGCCGATCAGGGTCATGCGGTGTTCCGTGGAGGGTCGCGACGGGCGCGGTCCGGGGGGTTCAAATGTCCTTTGCGCCAAGATGGTCGCAAGCGGCGCGGTCTTCAACGTGTCAGACGACTTCCATCGCCCCGAAATCGACGATCATCGGCGTGACGCCCAGCGCCGCAAGGAAAGCGCGGAAGCCCTGCTGCGAGACGGCGGTGGTGGCGGTGTTGGTCAGGGGGTGGAAATTCACCGGGTCGGCGGCGGCCAGGGCGGCGTCCAGCACGAACCGCACGCGACGGCCGGTGTCGTTGATCAGTCCGAAGGCGGTCACCGAGCCGGGCGTAACGCCAAGGGTCTCGACCATCAACTCCGGGCTGCCGAAGGACAGCCGGCCGGACCCGATCACATGATGCAGCTTCTTGAGGTCGATGACCGTCTCGCCGAGCGCCGAGATCAGCCACAGCTGGCCCTTCGCGTCCTTGAGGAACAGGTTCTTGGTATGGCCGCCCGGCATGGCGGCCTTGATGGCCTCGCCCTCTCCGACCGTGAAGACGGCGGGATGATCGGTGGTCGCGTGGGCGATGCCCTCGGCGTCGAGGAGGGCGAAGAGGTCGGCGCGTGTCTTCATGCGATGTCCCATAGCCGAAACCCGGGGTCTTGCGGAACCAGCCTCGCCGCGCCACAGGATCTGGCGAGCCGTCAGCGTGAGGACCGTCCATGGACATGGAACTGGAGTGCTACCCGACCAGCCTGCGCCCGCCGGACATCGTGCCCGGCCGTCCGCAGCGCGCCTGGATGGAGGGATTCCTCGATCGCCACGCCTATCGCTGCCTGCCGCTGACCATGGCCAACACCAGCGGCTGGGAGATCCTCTGCCCGGTCGGCTTCACGGCCGAATGGAACGGCGGGCCCGACCAGGCCGACATCACCTTCAAGGCCGATCACCCGCACCCGGACTTCCACGACCTGGTCAAGAGTCACTTCTCGCGCGGGATCATCACCTTCCACCCCGGCTATCTGTTCCGCACCCCGCCGGGCTGGTCGATGTGGATCCAGGGGGCGCCCAACCACGTCAAGGACGGCATCCAGGCGCTGCAGGGGCTGGTCGAGACCGACTGGCTGCCCTTCCCCTTCACGATGAACTGGATCTTCACCCGCCCGGGCAAGGTGCGGTTCGAGAAGGGCGAGCCCTTCTGCTTCATCACCCTGCTGCAGGACCGAGAACTGGGCCAGGTCCAGCCGGTGACCCGCTCGCTCGAGGCCAACACCGCGCTGCGCGACCAGTACGACGCCTGGTTTCGCCAGCGGCACGACTTCAACACCCGGTTGGCCAAGTCCGATCCCGAGGCGATGCGCGACGCCTGGCAGCGCTATTACTTCAAGGGCGAGCTGCCGGAGGACACCGGTCCGGCGCCCGCCACCCACGTCAACAAGCGCCGTCTCAAGCCGCCGAAACTGGGGGTCTGAGGCGGCGGCGGAACCGGTGGCGAGAATCTCGCCGCGCGCCGCTTGCCAAGGCTTTGGCCCTCTGCCATAAGCCGCCTCTCGATTTTCGGGGCGTTTCTTTCGGGGCGTCTCTGGAGCGCGGGCGTAGCTCAGGGGTAGAGCACAACCTTGCCAAGGTTGGGGTCGTGAGTTCGAATCTCATCGCCCGCTCCATTTAGAAGGTCGATCTCGTCAAAGGCCGGGCCCAGCGCCCGGCCTTTCGCGTTTCGGCCAGGCCCTCGCCGCCGTCCCACCTTGAAACGCTTTCTTTGGAACTCCGCTGCATAGTCCGCTTCTGTGAATTCTCCAGAATGGGGATCGGGGCGTTGTTCAAGGTCTTCTCGTGTCTCGCGAACGAGCACGACTACGGCATGGTTGCGGTCGCGGCGCTGGTCTGTCTGTGCGCCTCGCTGACCGCGTTTCGGCTCTATTCCCGAATGAACGGCGCGCGCGGCCTCGCCCGCGCCGCCTGGCTCCTGTTCACCGCCCTGGTCGCCGGCTCGGGGGTGTGGGCGACCCACTTCCTCGGCATGCTGGCCTACGACCCAGGAATGCGGACCGGCTTCCCCCCGACCGGCACAATCCTGTCGCTGATCGTCGCGGTGCTGTTCATGGCCGCCGGCTTCTTCGCCGCCGCCGCCAACCGCGACCGTGACGCCGTCAACCAGCTGGCCGGCGGCCTGCTGATCGGCCTCGGCATCGGCGCGATGCACTACACCGGCATGTCGTCCTTCGTGACCCAGGGCCACATCGTTTGGGAGGCCGCCACGATCGCCGCCTCCGTGGTGCTCGGAATCGCGGGCGCCTCGGCGGCGTTGCTTTTGAGCGGGGACGCCCGCGGCATCGGGCGTCAGCTGACCGGCGCGGCCTGCATGACGCTCGCGGTCTCCGCGCTTCACTACACGGGCATGGGCGCGATCACCATCATCCCGGACGCCAGCCTCGTCGTCCCCGAACAGCTGCTGTCGGGCGGGTTGATGACCCTGGCGGTGACCAGTATCACCGGCCTGATCGTGCTGGCGGGCCTGGGCGCGGTGTTCATCGAATCCCAGACCACCCAGTCGGCGCTGGAGCGCATCCGCACCCTGGCCAACGCCGCCTACGAAGGCATCGTCGTTGTCCAGCAGGGCACGATCAAGGACGCCAACGCCGCCTTCTGCGAGATGGCCGGCGCGCCGCTCGATACGCTGGTCGGCAAGCCGCTGATGGACGGCATGCTGACCTTCGACGACTTCCGGGGCGTCCACACCGACGGCGCCGACCGGCGGGAGGGCCGGATGCAGCCCGTCGACGGCGGCCGCTCGATCCCGGTCGAGATCTTCGCCCGCCTGATGGATGACGGGGCCCGCGCCGAGACCAGCGGCCTGACCGTTCTGGCGATCCGCGATCTGCGCGAACGCCGCTCCGCCGAAGAGAAGATCCGCTATCTCGCCGAGCACGACGGCCTGACCGGCCTGTCCAACCGCAACGCGCTGCAGGCGCGGCTGGCCGCCACCCTCGACCGCGTCGAGGCCTCCGGCGAGCGGCTGTCGCTGGTCTGTATCGACCTCGACCACTTCAAGGAAGCCAACGACCTGCACGGCCATCTGGCCGGCGACGCGGTGCTGGTCGAGACCGCCCGCCGCCTGCAGGAAAGCGTGACCTCGCCCTCCTTCGCGGCCCGGCTGGGCGGCGACGAGTTCGTGGTCGTGCACATCGCCGACCAGGACCAGGATCAGGCCAGCGCCGCCGCCGAGCTGGCCGGCCAGCTGCTCGAGATCCTGCGTGAGAGCGTCCAGTACGAGGGCCAGGAGCTGGCGATGGCCGCCAGCCTCGGCGTCTCGCTGTTTCCCGACGACGGCCGCACCGGCGAGGCCCTGCTGGCCAACGCCGACATGGCCCTCTACCGCGCCAAGGAAAGCGGCCGGGGCGCCTATCGCTTCTTCAAGCGCGAGATGGACGAGAGCATCCGTGAACGCCGCAACCTGGCCCGCGAGCTGCGCCAGGCCATCCTCGACGAGGAACTGGTCGTCCACTACCAGCCCCAGGCCCGCGCCTGCGACGGCGAGATCTGCGGCTTCGAGGCCCTGGTCCGCTGGAAACATACGACCCGCGGCATGATCCCGCCGATCGACTTCATCCCGCTGGCCGAGGAGACCGGCCTGATCGTCCCGCTGGGCGAATGGGTGCTGCGCAATGCCTGCGCCGAGGCGGCGCAATGGACCAACCCGCTGAGCATCGCGGTCAACCTGTCGCCGCTGCAGCTGAACCAGCCCAACCTGCCGGCGCTGGTGCATCAGATCCTGATCGAGTCCGGCCTGTCGCCGGCCCGGCTGGAGCTGGAGGTCACCGAAAGCGCGCTGTTCAAGGACTACCAGCGGGCGCTGGACAACCTGCGCCGGCTCAAGGCCCTGGGCGTGCGCATCGCCATGGACGACTTCGGCACCGGCTTCTCGTCGCTGTCGACGCTGCAGTCCTTCCCGTTCGACAAGATCAAGGTCGACAAGAGCTTCGTGGAGAATATCCACCGCGACGCGCGGGCCACGGTCATCGTCAAGGCGGTGCTGGGTCTGGGCCGCAGCCTGGACATCCCGGTCGTGGCCGAGGGCGTGGAGACCGACGAGCAGCTGCAGTTCCTGCGCGGCGAGGACTGCGCCGAGGTCCAGGGCTACGCCATCGGCCGCCCCGCCCCGGCCGACACCCTGTCCGCCTGGACCCATGGCGATGCGGTCGGCTTCGTCATCACCGATCCCGCCGAGGTGATCGCCAAGCTGGCCGAGGTGAAGGCCCCGCGCCGACGGAAGAAGGCGGCCTGATCCTTCACCCCCGTCATGGTCGGACTCGTTCCGACCACCCATGAACACAGCGGACAACAAGAAGGGCGCGGATCATTCCGCGTCCTTTTCGTTTGGCTCACCACGCATAGGTCCTGACCGAGGATGACGGGGCCAGGGGGCGGACCCCTACCGCCGCTTCAGGCTCCCCAGCACGCCGCGCAGGATCTCGCGGCCGACCTGGCTGGCGATGGTGCGGACCAGGGTCTTGCCGAAGGCCTCGCCCATGGTCTGGCGGCTGGAGGTCCGGCGCGGCGCCGGGGCGCGATCATCGCGGTCGCGGCGGGCCTGTTCCTTCTCCCAGGCCTTCTCGTCGGCCTCACGGCGCTTGGTCGCCGCCGCCTCGGCCTCGGCGGCCTCCGCCTGGCGGGTCGCCTGTTCAGCCCGGACCTTGAGCAGCTCGAACGCCGACTCCCGGTCCTTCGCCGTGTCGTAGAGGCCGCGCACCGGGCTGCCGGCGATCACCGCGCCGCGCTCGGCCTCCGTGGCCGGGCCCAGCCGGGAGGCGGGCGGCCGGATCAGGGCCCGGGCGGTGACGCAGGGCGCGCCCTTCTCGTCCAGCACCGAGACCAGGGCCTCGCCCACGCCCAGCGCCTGGATGGCCTCTGCGGTGTCGAAGGCCGGATTGGGCCGGAATGAGGAGGCCGCCGCCCGCAGACCCTTCTGCTCGGCCGGGGTGTAGGCGCGCAGCGCATGCTGGAAGCGGTTACCCAGCTGGGCCAGCACGGTGTCGGGAATGTCGGCCGGGTTCTGGGTGACGAAATAGATGCCCACCCCCTTGGAGCGGATCAGCCGCACCACCTGCTCGACCTTCTCCAGCAGCGCCTTCGGCGCGTCGCGGAACAGCAGGTGGGCCTCGTCGAAGAAGAAGACCAGACGCGGCTTCTCCGGATCGCCGATCTCCGGCAGCTCCTCGAACAACTCGGCCAGCAGCCACAGCAGGAAGGTGGCGTAGAGCCGGGGACTCTGGATCAGCCGGTCGGCCGCCAGCACCGAGACGACCCCGCGCCCGGACCCGTCGACCCGCATCAGGTCGCTGAGCAGCAGGGCCGGCTCGCCGAACAGGTTGGCCCCGCCCTGGGTCTCCAGGGTCAGCAGGCCGCGCTGGATGGTGCCGATGGTGGCGGCCGAGACGTTGCCGTACTCGACATCGATCTCCTTCTCGTTCTCGGCCACGTATTTCAGCGCCGCCTGCAGGTCCTTGAAGTCGAGCAGCAGCAGGCCCTCGGCGTCGGCGACCTTGAAGACGATGTTGAGCACGCCTTCCTGGACGTCGTTCAGCTCCAGCATCCGCGCCAGCAGCAGCGGGCCCATCTCCGAGACGGTGGTGCGGACCGGGTGGCCCTTTTCGCCGAACAGGTCCCAGAACACCGTCGGCGGCGCGTCGGGGCGCAGCTCCAGCTTCATGCCGGCGGCGCGGGCCAGCATCTTCTCGTTGGGCGAGCCGGGTTGGCAGATGCCGGACAGGTCGCCCTTCACGTCGGCGGCGAACACCGGCACCCCGGCGTCGGAGAAGCCCTGGGCGAGGATCTGCAGGGTGACGGTCTTGCCTGTGCCGGTCGCGCCGGCCACCAGGCCGTGCCGGTTGGCGCGGTCGAGCCGCATCGTCTCGGGCTTGTCGGAATAGCCGACGAACAGCAGTCCGGGATCGCTCGCGCCGTTCATTTCGTTCTCCATGAAACCGTGCGGCCGAAGCTAGAGCACGATGCGGTCAGACGGAACTGTCCGACCGCATCGTGCTCTGGAATCAGAAGCCATCAGGCTCCAGGCCGGGCCGGCCGCTTCGCCAAGCTGGCGCATTGACGACGCACGGGTCGACCGCGAGAGTCTCGCCCAGCCCAGATCGAGGATTCCATGGCCAAAGCGCCCGCCAAGCCCCCCGCCGCGAACCCCTCGCCCGTGGAGGTGAAACCGGCCAGGACCAGCAGCGACCGGATAACGCGCAACGCGGTGGTGCTCATCGCCGTCATCGCCGTCGGCTGCGCCCTCTGGCTGCTGCGCGGCATCCTGACGCCGCTGGCGCTGGCGATGTTCATGGCGATCATGGTCGACAGCTTCGCCCGGCGGCTGGAGATGCAGTGGCCGCGCCTGCCGGACGCGCTGTCGTTGCTGGCGGCGATTCTGCTGTCCCTGGTCATCTTCGGCGTCAGCGCCGTGGTCGTGGCCGCCAACGCCGCCGACTTCGCCGGCAAGCTGGACATCTACCAGCACCGGCTCGACGAGCTCATCGTCCAGTTCGGAGGGGTCTTCCGGTTCCTGGGCGGCGAGGCGCCGGACTCGGTGGCCGACCTGATTCGGCGGGGCAACCCGACCGAGGCCCTGAGCAGCTTCGCCAACGGCCTGCGCGGCTTTGGATCCGACGCCCTGTTCGTGCTGATCTACCTGGGCTTCATCATCGCGGCGCGCGGGGGATTCAGACGCAAGATCGTGGCCCTGTTCCCGCACAGTCGCGATCGCGACGAGGCGGTGCTGGTCTTCAATCGCATCCGTTTCGGGGTGGAGCGTTACCTCTGGGTCCAGACCGTGACCGGCCTGATGATCGCCGGCGGCTCCTGGCTGGGGATGATGGCGCTGGGCCTCGACAACGCGCTGTTCTGGGCCTTTCTGATCTTCCTGGCCTCCTACATCCCGATCATCGGCGGCATCGTCGGCGTCGCCTTTCCGGTGGTCTTCGCGCTGCTGCAGTTCCAGAATCCCCTGTGGGCCCTGGTGCTGTTCGTGATCCTGCAGACCATCCAGGCCGTGGTCGGCAACATCATCACCCCGCGCATGCAGGGCGACAGTCTCAACATCGACCCGGTGGTGGTGCTGCTGTCGCTGGCCGCCTGGGGCCTGCTCTGGGGTCTGCCGGGGATGTTCCTGTCCACGCCGCTGGCGGTGATGGCGATGATCATCCTGGCGGAGTTCAAAGGCTCTCGCTGGATCGCCATCCTGATGAGCGAGAACGGCGACCCCCAGGGGTTGGACAGCAACGGCCGACGCCGTCGCGGCCGGCTTTTCGGCGAATCACGCCCGAACTCTTGAACCAGCGTAGAGGGCGCCTATCTGAAGTTCTGTCCGGGACGCACTCCCCTGCCCTCCCGGACGCCCCGGCGCCCCGCCCTCCCCCGAAAGGGCGCCGCGAAGAAAGCGCCGCGTCATCCCCCCTGACGCCGCGCCAGGAGCGCCGCCGGACCCCCCCTCCGGCGGCGCATTCCGTTTCAGGGCCCCGTCTGCCCGGCCATAGCCAGACCGACAGAGGCGACGTAACGGAAAGTTCTTGCCTAAACCGGCGGGTCGCGGTTGATCCGCCACCCAAGCGGGCTAGGCTCGCGGGAATGTTCCACGGGGAAACGCCATGAAAGGCGAAAGCCTTCACCCTGCCGCGCAGGGCCTCGACGCCGCCGGCCTGACCACCGCCTTCGCCTCCGCCCTTGGCCGAAAGCCGGGCGCGCTCAAGGCCGACGAATCCGCCTTCATCACCCAGATCGCCGCCGGAGCCCTGGCCGAGGAACTACCCCAGGGCTCGCTGGGCGACGCCGGAGCGGCCCTGGCCGACTTCTGGACCTTCGGCGGCGGCGCGCGCGGCGAGGATCCGGCCATCCGCATCCGCGCCTGGAGCGGCCCCGGCGGATCCTGGGGGCGCGACCTGCTGGAAATCGTCCAGCCGGACCGTCCCTTCCTCGTCGACTCGATCATGGGCGAGATCGCCGAAGCCGGTTTCCCGATCCGCGCCCTCTTCCATCCCGTGGTCGAGCGCGGCGGGCGCCGGCTGTCGATGATCCAGGTGCATCTCGACCCGCTGGGCGACGACCGCGAACAGTCGCTGATCGCCGCCCTGGGGGCCGCCCTGGCCGACGTGCGCATGGCGGTGGAGGACTTCGACGCCATGCAGGCGCTGATGCGCCGAACCATCGAGGAGATGGCGACCGCCAGGATCCCGACCTCGCCCGAGGCGCTGGCCGAGGACATCGCCTTCCTCGAATGGCTCGAGGGCGAGGAGTTCGTGTTCCTGGGCGCCCGGGTCTACGAATACCCGCGCACCGCTGACGGCGGCTATGCGTCGGAGGAGCCGCTGTTTCCGGCCGAGGGCAACCTCGGCGTCCTGCGTGATCCCGAGCAGCGCGTCCTGCGCCGGGCCAGCGAGCCGGCCATCCTGTCCCGCACGCTCCAGACCCATCTGGAAAGCGCCCCGTCGCTGACGGTGGCCAAGTCGAACCTGCGCTCCCGGGTCCACCGTCGCGGCTACATGGACTACGTCGGCGTCAAGCGGTACGGCGCCGACGGCAAGCCCTCGGGCGAGGTCCGCTTCGTCGGCCTGTTCACCGCCGAGGCCTATGACGCCCCGGCCCGCGATGTGCCGCTGATCCGCCGCAAGGTGGCCGGCGTTCTGGCCAGCGCCGCCGTGACCCGCGGCGGCCACAGTGAAAAGCGCCTGCGCAACATCCTGGAGACCTGGCCCCGCGACGAGCTGTTCCAGACCTCGGAGCAGGAGCTCCAGACCCTGGCCTTGGGCGTCATGCACCTGCATGACCGGCCGCGGGTACGGATCTTCGCCCGCCGCGACCCCTTCGACCGCTTTGTGTCGGTGCTGATGTTCGTGCCCCGCGAGCGCTACGACTCCGGGGTCCGCGAGCGCGCCGGGCGAATCCTCGCCGAGGCCTTCGAAGGCCGCGTGTCGGCCTGGTATCCCAGCTTCTCGGATGCGCCGCTGGCCCGGGTTCACTTCATTCTCGGCCTGGAGCCGGGCCGGCATGTCGACCCGGACCTGTCGGCTGTCGAGGCGGAGATCGCCGAGACGACCCGCACCTGGGGCGATCGCTTCGACGCCGCCGTCCGCGCCGCCCCGCCCGCCGGCGGGATCGCCCCGACCCTGGGCCGCTGGGCCGGCGCCTTCAGCACCGGCTACCGCGACTTCTATCCCGCCGAAGAGGCCCTGATCGACCTGGCCGAGATCGACGCCATGGGCGAGGAGGAGTTCCGCACCCGGGCCTTCCGCAATGTCGGCGATTCGGCGATCCGCTTCCGGTTCAAGGTCTACCGGCGCGGCGAGTCCGCGCCGCTGTCTGACGTCATGCCGATCCTCGAACATATGGGCCTCAAGGCCCTGATCGAGGACGCCTTCGAGCTGACGCCGATGGCGGCGGGCGGGGATCGCGAGACTGTCTGGGTGCACGAGTTCCTGCTTGAGGACGAGGGCGGGGAGCATCTGGTCTTCGCCGAGGTCCAGGACGCCTTTGAATCGGCCTTCACCGCGGTCTGGACCGGCCGCACCGAGAGCGACGGCTTCAACAGGCTGGTGCTGGAGCTGGGCGTGTCCTGGCGGGACGCCGCCCTGATCCGGGCCCTGGCCCGCTACCGCCAGCAGTCCGGCCTCGATCCCAGCCAGGCGGTGCAGGAACAGGCGCTGAGGGAACATCCGGGCGTCGCCCGCCTGATCCTCGACCTGTTCCGCATCCGGTTCGACCCGGCCATCGCCGTCGACGTCAAGGCGCGCGAGGCCCAGGCCGCGGCGGTCATGGACGAGATCGTCCAGGCGCTGCAGGCGGTCGAGAGCCTGGATCACGACCGGGTGCTGCGTCGCCTGGCCCTGCTGGTGGGCGCCCTGAAGCGCACCAACTTCTACCAGACGGCTGAAGATGGGCGGCCCAAGGCCTATATCTCGTTCAAGGTCGCCAGCCGCGAGCTGGACGATCTGCCGGCGCCCAGACCCTACCGCGAGATCTTCGTTTCGGCCCCCCACGTCGAGGGCGTCCATCTGCGCTTCGGCCCGGTGGCCCGCGGCGGCCTGCGCTGGTCCGACCGTCGCGACGACTTCCGCACCGAGGTGCTGGGCCTGGTCAAGGCGCAGCAGGTCAAGAACGCGGTCATCGTGCCGGTCGGCTCCAAGGGCGGCTTCTATCCCAAGCACCTGCCGCGGGGCGGAACGCCGGACGCGATCCGGGCCGAGGGCGTCCGCGCCTACCGCACCTTCCTGTCGGGCCTGCTCGACATCACCGACAACATCGCCGTCGACAACAGCGTGGTGCGGCCGCCGGCGGTGATCGCCCACGAGGCGGACGATCCCTATCTGGTCGTCGCCGCCGACAAGGGCACGGCGACCTTCTCCGACATCGCCAACGGTCTGGCCGAGGACTACGGCTTCTGGCTGGGCGACGCCTTCGCCTCCGGCGGCTCGGCCGGCTATGACCACAAGGTCATGGGCATCACCGCCCGCGGCGCCTGGGAGGCGGTCAAGCGCCACTTCCGCGAGGCCGGCAAGGATATCCAGACCACCGACTTCACCGTCGTCGGTGTCGGCGACATGTCGGGCGACGTGTTCGGCAACGGCATGCTGCTCAGCCGCCACATCCGGCTGATCGCCGCCTTCGATCACCGCCACATCTTCATTGATCCGAACCCTGACGCCGCGTCGTCCTGGGAGGAGCGCAAGCGGATGTTCGAGCTGCCGCGCTCGTCGTGGGAGGACTACGACAGGAGCCGGATCTCCGCCGGGGGCGGGGTGTTTGCGCGGAATCTGAAGTCGATCGTCCTGACGCCGGAGATCAAGGCCGCGCTGGACATCAAGGCTGACGCCGTCTCGCCCGCAGAGCTGATGACCGCCATTCTGAAGGCCCGCGCCGAGCTGCTCTATCTCGGCGGCATCGGCACCTATGTGAAGGCGAAGGGCGAGAGCAACGCCGACGCCGGCGACAAGGCCAACGACGCCATCCGGGTCAACGGCGCGGACCTGCGGGCCAGGGTCGTGGGGGAGGGCGCCAACCTGGGCCTGACCCAGGCCGGCCGGATCGAGTTCGCACGCAATGGCGGCCGGATCAACACCGACGCCATGGACAACTCCGCCGGGGTCGACAGCTCCGACCACGAGGTCAACATCAAGATCCTCACCGGCATGGTCGAGCGCGCCGGCGGGATCACCAGCCGCGAGGACCGCAACGTCCTGCTGGCCTCGATGACCGACGAGGTCGCCGAGCATGTGCTGGCCCACAACTACGACCAGACCCTGGCCATCTCCCTGCTGGAGCAGGACGCCGCCGGCGAGCTGGAGAACCACGGCCGGTTCATGACCGAGCTGGAGGCCAGCGGCCGCCTGAGCCGCAAGGTCGAGGGCCTGCCGGACGCCGCCCAGATGGCCGAGCTGGCCGCCAACGGCGCCGGCCTGACCCGGCCGGAGCTGGCCGTGCTGCTGGCCTACGGCAAGCTGGACCTCTTCGACGAGATCGTCGCCTCCACGGCGCCGGACGATGCGGCCTTCGAACAGGTGCTGGAGGCCTATTTCCCGACGGCGCTCCGCCAATACGACGACGAGATGAAGCGTCACCGCCTGCGCCGCGAGATCATCGCCACGGTGATCGACAACGAGCTGGTCAACATCTGCGGCCCGACCTTCCCCACGCGCCTGCGCGCGGCGGCCGGTTGCGACACCCGGGCCATGGTCACCGGCTTCGAGGCCGCGCGGCGGGTCCTTGGCTTCGGCGCGACCTGGGACGCGGTGGCGGCCCTGGACGGCAAGGCCCCGGCCGAGGGTCAGCTGGCCCTGTTCCGCGCCCTGTCCCACACCCTGCGAAGCCAGACCTACTGGATGGCCAGGCGGGCGGGCGCGGGCGGCGTCGACGCCCTGACCGCCCGCTACGGACCCGGCATGGACGAGCTGCGGTCCCTCACCCCCGGCATCCTGTCCAGCTTCGAACAGAAGACCGTGGCCCGTCGGGCGGCGATCTTCGTCAAGGACGGCGCGCCCGAGGCCCTGGCCCAGCAGATCGCGGCCCTTCAGCCGCTGACCACGGCCACCGAACTGGTCGACCTGGCCAGCGGCATGGCCTGGCCGGTGGCGGCCGCCGCGAGGCTCTATCACCAGGTCGGGGCGGCCTTCAGCTTCGACCGCCTGCGGGCGGCGGCGGGCGAGAAGCGCGGCGGCGACCACTTCGAGCGGATGGCCGTGCGCCGTCTGGTCGAGGACATGCTGGCCGAACAGGCGCAGGTCACCCGCGCGGTGATGACCTTCGCCGGCGCCGCCGACGCGGCGGCAACGCCGGAGCAGGCGAAATCGACCGTCGCCTCCTGGGCGCAGATGCACTCCGGCCCCGGCCGGGCGGTCAAGCGCACCATCGAGGAGATCGAACAGGCCGGCGGCGGCTGGACCTTCGCCAAGCTCACCATCGCCAACGCCGCGTTGCGCGAGCTGGCGACGGCGGCGGCGGGGGAGGTGGCGGGCGGGTGCCTGTACCGTCTTCGGTACGTGTCCCCAGCAGCTTGCAGCGGCGGGGGACACGCACTGAAGTACATGTCCCCGACTCTACCCCGCCGCCGCCCTCAGCGCCTTCACATAGAATTCCCGCGCCTGTGCGCTGAGATCGGGGCGGTAGCGGGTGCGCGGGTCGTTGGCGTCGTCGTCGTCGAAGGCGTGGGTGGCCTCTGGGAAGACGAGGGCCTCGACACTCAGGCCATCGCGCCGCAGCCGCTCGAGCGCGGTCTGCGGATGGCGAACCCCGACCACGGCGTCCTTGCCGCCCAGCACGGCGAACACCTTCGGCCTGGCGCCCTGCCAGCCGCGCGCCGAGGTCAGCGAGGGAAAGGCCGCGTAGGGATAGACCAGAAAGGTCCCGCGAACGCCCTTGAGCAGGTCCGGACCCGCGTCGCGCAGACCGGTCATCCGGGCCGCGCCGTCGCCCTGGGCCATGGCGTCCATGATCGTCCAGCCGCCGTGGCTCCAGCCGGCCGCCACGACGCGCGAGGCGTCGGCCCAGCTCTGGCCGCGCAGCCAGTGCATCACCGCATAGAGGTCCGCCGCCCGCTGCGCCCCGCGCAGGGTCGCGCCGGTGCAGACCAGCAGGCTGCCGTCCATCCGCGATATCCCGCGCGGCCGGAAGCTGTCGACGATCACCACCGCGAACCCCGCCTTCACCGCCTCGGCGGCGTAGGCCTTCTGGAACGGCTGGGCGCCGGCGCAGCCGTGCAGCTGCAGCGCGACCGGAAACGGCCCGGACCCGAACGGCTTTGAGACCGTAAAGCCCGACGCCATCCGCTCGGCGTGCCCGGCGACGGTGGTGGGAAGGGATGCCATGGGGGCAGAATGTGAGCAGACGCTCACATGGTCAAGGGAAGAAGGGACTGCTTCCGGCTATTGCCGGTAGCTGTCCCTAAACACCGTCCGATGCTGTTGAGGGACAGCTACGCTTCGCGAAGCAGTCCCTGTCTAGTGCCGGAACACCCGCACGCCGGTGAAGGCCATGGCCAGACCGCGGTCGTCGGCGGCGGCGATGACCTCCTCGTCGCGGATCGAGCCGCCCGGCTGGATCACCGCCGTGGCGCCGGCCTCGGCCGCCTGGATCAGGCCGTCGGCGAAGGGGAAGAAGGCTTCCGAGGCGCAGGCGCTGCCCTTCAGGTCCAGCCCGAAGTCGCCGGCCCGCATGGCGGCGATGCGGGCGCTGTCCTTGCGGTTCATCTGGCCGGCCCCGACGCCCAGGGTCTGGCCGGCGCGGGCGAAGACGATGGCGTTGGACTTCACATGCTTGCCGACGGTGAAGGCGAACAGCATGTCGCGCACTTCCTCGTCGGTCGGCGCGCGCTTCGTCACGATCTTCAGGTCCGAGGGTTTGATCAGCGAGGTGTCTCGGCTCTGGACCAGGAAGCCGCCGGCCACGGAGCGGAACACCTCGCCCGGCGCGTGGGCGTCGGGCAGGGCGCCGGTGACCAGCAGGCGCAGGTTCTTCTTGCCCGCGAAGACGGCGATGGCGTCGTCGTCGGCGTCCGGAGCGATGACCACCTCGGTGAAGGTCTCGACGATGGCCTCGGCCGCCGCGCGGTCGAGCCTGCGGTTGACCGCCACGATGCCGCCAAAGGCGCTGACCGGGTCGCACGCCAGCGCTCGCTGGTAGGCGGAGAGCAGATCGCCGCCCGTGGCGACGCCGCAGGGGTTGGCGTGCTTGACGATGACGCAGGCCGGCTGGCTGAACTCGGCGACCAGCTCGAAGGCGGCGTCGGTGTCGGCGATGTTGTTGTAGCTGAGCTCCTTCCCTTGCAGCTGGCGGGCGTTCGCCACGCCGGCGCGGGCCGGACCGGCGGCGTAGAAGGCGGCCGACTGGTGCGGATTCTCGCCATAGCGCATGGTCTGGATCAGGGTCCCGGCGATGGCCTTGCGGGCCGGCTGGGTATCGCCCAGCTGCTGGGCGAACCAGGTCGAGATGGCCGCGTCATAGGCCGCCGTTCGAGCGTAGGCGCGGGCCGCCAGGGTCTTGCGCAGCGCCAGGCTCGTGGTCCCGGACGCCTGCAGCTGCTCCAGGACTTCCGCCATGTCGGCCGGGTCGGTGCAGACGGCGACCTAGCCAGGGTTCTTGGCCGCCGAGCGGAGCCTCGCCGGCCCGCCGATGTCGATGTTCTCGACACAGGCGGCGTAGTCGCCGCCGGCCGCCACCGTCGCCTCGAACGGGTAGAGGTTCACATAGAGCAGATCGATGCCGCCGATACCGTGGTCCGTCATGGCCTTCGCATGCTCGGCCGCGTCGCGCACGCCCAGCAAGCCGCCGTGCACGATGGGGTGCAGGGTCTTGACCCGCCCGTCCATCATTTCGGGAAAGCCGGTCAGCTCGCTGACGTCCTCAACCGGAAGGCCCGCCGCCGCGATCGCCGCCTTGGTGCCGCCGGTGGAGACCAGCTCGACGCCCAGGTCGGCCAGCACCTTCGCCGCCTCGACAAGGCCCGTCTTGTCGGAGACCGACAGCAGGGCGCGTTTCACGGGCGCTGCGTCGGCGGCGGCGGGATAATCGGGGGCGGCAGGCATGGTTCGGCTCTCCGGTCGGTCAGGAAGGAGCCCAGGCGCGCGGCTGTTGAGGTCCGCGCTCCCCGGTGGTCGACCACCTCATGCGCCAGTCACGCGAACGGGGCGGAAAATACGGGGAGGGGGCGGGGAGTCAAACGAAACGACAATCCTCCCCGGAGCGCAGCGAGGGGGAGGTGGCCTCGCGGAGCGAGGTCGGAGGGGGCGGCGCAGGCTGATCAGAACAGAGCGCCGTGCACAGCGGTGAGCCGTCCAGCCTCGGCGCTACCCTACCACCATGCTCCGCATGGTCCCCCTCCCCGCAGTCGGGGAGGAAGGTGATTTACCCCTCCGCCCTTGAAAGCTTCCACCGCACCCGGCCACCCTTGTCGGCGCTGGCCTGGCCCTTGAGGACGACCTGGACGGTGCGCCGGGCGATGCCGCCGTCGACGTGCAGCGACGGCTCGACCGAGACTTCTATGGCGTCGTTGCGCAACCACCAGCCCTGGTCGTGCGGGCCCTTGAGCAGAACGCTCTTGCGGTCGCGGGCCAGCGAGGCGCGGGCGTCGGGGTGCAGATGGAAGCGGACGGTGAAGGGGAAGTAGCGGCGCGGGCCGGTGATCTCCTTCTCGACCTTCGGCCGGAAGCTGTCCTCGCCGCGCAGCTCGTCGGTGGCCCGGTCGAGGTAGAGCTTGCGGTCATGGATCAGGCCAAAGCGCCGCAGCCAGCCCTCGTGGCTGACCTCCAGCCAGGCGGCGGCCTCGGACTCGTGGCGGCGGGCTTCCACCACCCCGGGCGCGCCGACCAGTCGCGCGCCCAGCGCCCCGGCGGCGACCCCGCGCAGGGGCTGTCCGGTCGACAGGTCGGCGATGTTGGCGGTCGAGGCCGCGTCGGTCAGCCGCAGGGCCTGCGAAGCGCCGGACGCCGCGCTCCAGCCGCAGCCGACGATGATCGGATCGGGGCCGCAGCAGATCTCAAGGGCCAGAGGCTGGGCGCAGGCGGTGACGCTCCAGCGGCCGCGGGCCGGCGCGCCGGCGTCGACCATGATGGTCAGGGCCGGCGACTCCAGGCGCTCGTAGCCGCCGTGAGGGGCGCGGCGGCGGACCCGGTCCTCGCCTTCCTCATGGGCCAGGGCGGCGGCGATACGCCGGGCCGGGGCCGCCTCGCCGCCCTGAAAGGCCGCCAGCCGCCCGTCGGGCAGGGTGAAGAACCGCGTCGCGGCGCTCAGGCGATCGATCGCGCGCGGCAGTTCGTCGGGCCCGGCCTGCCCGCGCTGGTGCAGGGCGTCGTCCAGGGTCAGCAGGTCGAACAGCAGCTCCAGCCCGGCCTGGGGCGAGCGCGAGGCGTGGACGCCGTCGGTCCCGACGGTCAGCGGCAGCTCGCGGCGCAGCCTGACCATGGCCAGGTCGATCAGCTGCTCCCCCGCCTCCCCGGCCAGGGCGCAGCCGGCGACGCCGGCCGCTGCGGCCCGCTCCAGCGCCCGGTCGGGCGCCTGGCTGATGCGGGTCAGATGCCGGGCCTGTCGGGCCAGGTCGTGCAGGAAAACGGACCGCTCAGCGTCGGAGGCCGGCGCGGTCAGACGGCGCGCGGCGCAGGCCAGATTGAACACCCTGCGCTCCAGAATGTCCGGACCCCAGGAAAAGCCGTTCCAGCGGCCGAACACCCGACGCCAGTCGGCGATAAGTCGAAGCCCGGTCTTGGGCCCCGCGTCGCCGGCCGCCAGCAGGTCGCCCAGCCAGTCCATGCGGTGCAGGGCGACGGCGAAGCGACGGTCGGGGCTGGCCCGGTCGAAGGGATCGCCGAGCGGCCCGACGGCCAATTGGGCCCCGGCCAGGTCGAAGACACCGCCGAGGATCCTGCGACCACGCTCGAGATCCACCGGCCGCAGGTCGCGGGGATTGGCGGCCAGGCCATCCGGCCGGGGGCCGGCGATGGTCATCGTATGGAAGGGCGTGCCGAACCACTCGCGCTCCAGGAACCGGCGCGCGCCCTCGCCCGCGGCCTGGACGGCGAGCGCGGCGGAGGACGGAGAGGGCAGGCGGGGCGCGTCCACGACGCCGGTCAGCCGCCCTTGAGGGCGGCGATGTTGCCGGCGTAGGCCTCGGGCCCGCCCTTGAACACGGCCGAGCCGGCGACCAGGGCGGTCGCGCCCGCCGCCATGCACTGCGGCGCGGTCACCGGCGTCACCCCGCCATCGACCTCGATCTGGATGTCGAGGCCGGCCGAGTCGACCATCTTCCGCAGCCGCTCGATCTTGCGCAGCTGGCCGGGGATGAAGCTCTGGCCGCCGAACCCGGGGTTCACGGTCATGACCAGCAGCAGGTCGATGTCCTCCAGGATCCACTCGATATGCTCGACCGGGGTCGAGGGGTTGAAGACCACGCCCGCCTTCGCGCCCAGCTCGCGGATTCGCTTGAGGCTGCGGTGCAGATGCGGACCGGCCTCGGGGTGGATGCTGACAATGTCGGCCCCGGCGGCGACGAAGGCCTCCAGGTAGGGATCGACCGGCGCGATCATCAGATGGACGTCGAACGGGATCGAGACGTGGGGCTTGAGCGCCTTCACCACGTCCGGGCCGATGGTGATGTTGGGTACGACGTGGCCGTCCATCACATCGATGTGAAGCCAGTCGGCGCCGGCGGCTTCAACGGCGCGGCATTCCTCGCCGAGCTTGGAGAAGTCGGACGCCAGGATGGACGGGGAGATGATCGGGGCGGGCATGCCCTGGTCTAACCGCGCGGGCGCGACGGAACAAGGACGGGAGGGGGCAAACACGAGTCCCCAAGCCACTCCGTCATCCTCGCCCTTGTGGCGAGGACCCCTGCCTGTTTCGCAGGTGCGGATGTGATCACGCTCTCACGTGAAAGCGGAACGAGGGGTCCTCGGGACAAGCCCGAGGATGGCGGCGTTGGGTAATCGAGGGCGGCTCTAGAACCGCCGGACCAGTCGCGCCGCGAAGAAGCCGTCCACCCCGCCGGGCAGGTGCTGGGGCAACAGGCGCAGCCAGCCGTCGGGCACGGCGGCCTCCGGGGCCCCGCCCTCGCCGGGCTCGATGGGGTCGAGGTCGAAGTCCGGCCGTCGGGCCAGGAAAGCGCGGACCTGGCCCTCGCCCTCTTCCGGCTCCAGCGAACAGACGCAGTAGACCAGCCGGCCCTTCGGCTTGACCCGGTCGGCGGCGGAATCGAGCAGCCGCTTCTGCACGGCGGCCAGCTTGGCGATGTCCAGCGGCGAGGCGGCCCAAAGCACGTCCGGGTGTCGGCGGAAGGTGCCGGTGGCTGAGCAGGGCGCGTCGAGCAGCACCGCGTCGAACCTGCGCGTATCCTTCCACAGGATGCCGTCAGCGGCGACGATCTCGGCCTCCAGATTCAGGCGGGCGAGGTTCTCGGCCACCCGCTTGAGGCGGTCGGCGGAGCGGTCGAGCGCCACCACGGTCGCGCCGGCGGCGGCCAGCTGCATGGTCTTGCCCCCGGGCGCGGCGCAGAGGTCCAGGGCCGTCTCGCCGGGCTTGAGGTCCAGCAGCCGGGCGGGGATCGCCGCGCCGGCGTCCTGCACCCACCAGCGACCCTCGGTGAAGGCCGGCCACTCGGCGACGTCGCCGCGCAGCGGGGTGCGGACGCTGCCGCCGGGCAGCACCTCGCCGTCCAGCAGGGCCGCGATGGCCCCTGCGTCGGCAGGGTCGCGGACGGTCAGGTCGGTGGACGGCTCCAGCGCGATGGTCGCGGCGACGGCGCGGCCGGTCTCCTGACCGAAGGCGGCTTTCCAGCGCGCCATCAGCCATTCCGGCGCCAGGGCCTCGGGATCGTCAACCGGCGTGCCGTCGCGCAGCAGGCCGCGCAGGATGGCGTTGACCAGCCCCTTGAACGGCCGGGTCGCCTTGGCCTTGTCGGTCAGGGCGACGATGGTCGAGACCGCCGCGTGGTCGGGCACGCCCATCCAGAACAGCTGGGCCACGCCCAGCCGCAGCAGGGTGCGCACGCGTTCCGGAGGTTCGCGGGTCAGCTTGGCGCCGATGGCCCGGTCGATCGGCCCCAGCCGGCGCAGCGTCGCCATGGTCAGGGCGCGGGCGAACGCGCGCTCCCGGGGGTCCAGCCGCGTCGCCGCGGGCGCGGACAGGGCCTCATCGAGGCCCGCGCGTCGCGCCAGGGCGGCTTCCAGGAACTGTACGGCCGCTTCCCGCGCGGGAAGGCCTGCGTCTTCGATCTCGCTCACACCGCGCCCCGTGCCCGTTTGCGGCCCCGGGCGCAAGAGGGGCGTCGGCCGGCGCCGAGTTTGGCCCGGCCCTTGCGGCGCCGGCCTCGCGCTCCAGATCGTCCGGAACGATTGTCCCCGGATCGGAGCCCGGTTAAGCCTTGTCCATGCATGATGACAGCGACGGCCCGCTTCCGCCGGGAGCCAATCCCGACAAGCGCCTGACGCCGGCCGCCCGCCGAGCGCTGGCGGAGGCCGCCGAGCGCCGCGCGCTAGCCGCCGCCGCCGACCCTACCGCCGAGACCGGCGGCCCGGCCGGACCGGAACCGACGCGCTACGGCGACTGGGAACGCAAGGGCATCGCCGTCGACTTCTGATCCGCCTCCCACCCTCCGGCCGGACCGTATCGCCACGCGCGAACTCTGGACCCGACCCCTTCGCCCCTGAGGCGCAACCGGTCGCGCGCGGGGTGTGAAGGGACCAGTGTTCGCCCCTCGCAATCCGGAGTGGCGCCATGACCTGGTTCGCAAGGCTGACCCTGGGGGTGCTGAGCCTGCTCGTGCTCGCCCGCGCCGCCTCGGCGCAGACGCCTCAGTACCAGATCTATTTCGTCCAGGACGACGGCACGGTCACCCCGGCTGAGGCCTACCAGCCCGGCCCCGCCGCCGCGCCCGCGCAGGGCTATGCCGCGGGGTCGACCTATCAGGGCGGCTACGTCGCCCAGCCGGTCTTCGCCCCGGGCTACGGCGCTTCGCAGGGGTACGTCGGCGCGCCCCAGGGCTATGTCCCCAGGCCGCCGTGCTGCGCCCGCGGCTATGACCATCCGCCCGCGCCGCCGCCGCCACCACCGCCGCCTGCACCGCCCCCGACCGCCTACGGCTGCTGCGCACCGCCGCCGCCGCCCGCCTACAGCGCCGGCTGCTGCGCACCCCGGCCGCCCTGCGCGCCGCCACAGCCGCAACCGCCGCACCCGCCGCACGGCTGTCCGCCGTCCGGCTGGGGCGAGGTGACGCTGAACGACAGCTTCTTCTGGGGCGGCGGCGGCGTCGGGCCGGAGTACATCCCGGGCGGCGGCGGGGGCGGCGGCTACGTCGTTATCGGCGCGTCGTCCTATTCCTACTCAAGCGCCTCGGCCAGCGCGCGGGTCAGCATCGGCGGCCGCGGCGGCTACAGCCCGACTCACAGGCCGCCGCACAAGCCGTCGCACAAGCCGCGACATTAGGGCCGCGGCGGTTGCCGCAACGCTCCGTCAGGCGCCCGCCATCTCCGCCGCGATCGTGAGCGCCGCCTCTCGCGGGTCGCCCGCGGCCGTGATCGGACGGCCGACCACCAGATGGCTGGCGCCGGCGCGCAGGGCGTCCGCCGGAGTCGCCGCGCGGGCCTGGTCGTCTGCCCCGGCCCAGGCCGGCCGCACCCCCGGCGTCACCACCAGAAAGTCCGGACCGCCGATGCGTCGGGCCAGGGCCGCCTCGTGCGGGCTGGCCACCACCCCGTCGACGCCGGCGTCCACCGCCTGGCGGATACGCCGCTCGACCAGCTGCTCCACCCCCATGCCATAGCCGATCTCGGCCAGGTCCTGACCGCTCAGACTGGTCAGCACCGTGACGCCGAGAATCTTCGCGCCGGTCGCCCCGCCCCGGCCCTTCACCGCCGCCTTCATCACCTGGGGCTGGGCGTGGACGGTCAGCAGATCGCAGGCGCCGGTTCCGACGATGGCCGCCGTCGCCTTCTCCACCGTCGCCCCGATGTCGTGCAGCTTCCAGTCGAGGAACACCTGCCGGCCGCGCCGCTTGAGGTCGCGGGCCATGTCCATGCCGCCGACCGCCAGCATCTGCAGGCCGATCTTGTAGAAGGACACGCTGTCGCCGAGGGTCTCGACCATGGCCTCGGCCTCCGCGCGGCCGGGCAGGTCGAGGGCGACGATCAGGCGCGGGTCAGCGACAGGCATGCGGCTACTGTCCTTCCTTTGGGCGTGGCAGGCGTGTTCGGCGTGCAAAACGGGCGCGAAACGACGTGATCTGGGCTAGAGCACGATGCGGTCAGACGGAACCGTCCGACCGTTGAATCGTGCTCAAGAATCAAAAGTCTAGAGCCTGATTCAGCCTTCAGATGATTCCATCTGAAGCCATCAGGCTCTAGGATCGCTGAATGAGCCTCACCGAATACGCCGTCAACTTCTTCGTCGCCCTGTTCGCGCTGCTCGACCCGATCGGCAACGTGCCGGTGTTCGCGGCGGCCACGGCGGGCGCCCTGGCGGCGGGGCGGCGCTGGGTGGCGGTCTACATCAGCCTGTTCGCCTTCCTGTTCATGACCTTCTTCTTCTTCAGCGGCCTGGCGCTGCTGGAGTTTTTCGGCATCTCGCTGCCGGCCTTCCGCATCGCCGGCGGGGTGATCCTGTTCCTGATGGGGCTGGAAATGGCGCGCGACGACTTCACCGCCATGTTCGCCGACGCCGCCGAGGGAGCCGAAACCGAGGGCGCCCGCGCCTACGCCCGCCGCCGGTTCGAGCGGTTGGTCGTGCCCTTCGCCATGCCGCTGCTGATCGGACCGGGCGCGATCAGCAGCGTGGTCATCTTCGCCAGCGAGGCCAAGCAGTTCGGGCTGCAGGGCATGGCGGCCGGCGTCGGCGTCATCGCCACCGTCAGTGTCGTGACCATGCTCTGCTTCTGGCTGACCCCGGTGATCAGCCGGTTGCTCGGCCGCATTGGCCTGACCATCATCGTACGGGTTCTGGGTCTGATTCTCTGCGCCATGGCGGTGCAGTTCATCATCATCGGCGTGTCCGACGCCGCCCGCGGCGGCATCATCAAGTCCGACGTGGTCACCCCCTACACGGCGACGAAGTAGGTCAGACCTTCCGGAACCGGCTGCCCTGGCTGGCCATCAGGGCCAGCGCCCAGTCGTCGGGCAGCAGCTTGGCGACCGCGGCGATGGCCTTGTTGGGTACGCCGGTGATGCAGATCGGCCGGTTGGCCTCGGCCGCCTCGTAGCCGGCGGCGGCCACCTCGTCGGCCCCCAGCCACAGCCAGTCGGGCGTCGACTGCGAGGCCTGCTGGCGCGTGCCGTTGACGTCGTGGAACTCCGAGAAGGTGAAGCCGGGGCAAAGGGCGCTGACATGAACGCCGTTGGCCAGATTTTCCAGGTGCAGGCTCTGAGAGAACTTGACCAGGAAGCTCTTGGTCGCCGCGTACTGGGTATGGCCGGCCGCGCCCGGAACCAGGCCCGCCAGCGAGGCCACGTTGACGATGCGGCCGAACTTCCGCTCGATCATCCCCGGCAGCAGCTTGTGGATCAGCTCGCAGGGCGCGACCAGCATCACCTGCAGCATGTCGCGCTGGGCGGGCCAGTCGGAGTCGGAATAGGCGCCCGGCAGGCCGTAGCCGGCGTTGTTGATCAAGGCGTCGACCACCCGGCCGTGCCCGGCGATGTCGGCGAGAATGGCGTCGGTCGCGCCCGGCTCGGCCAGGTCGGCGGACAGGGTCAGGGCCTCGACCCCGAACCGCAGCCGGATCTCGCCGGCCAGCGCCTCCAGCCTGTCGGCGCGACGGGCCGTCAGGGCGACGTCGTAGCCGTGGCTGGCGTAGATGCGGGCGAAGGCGGCGCCGATGCCGGCGGAAGCGCCGGTCACCAGCGCAAGTCGACGGACCATGCGGGCGGACCTTTCAGGACCTTGAGAGAACAGGATCCAAGAGTGGCCCGCCCGCCGCGCCGGTTCAAGCCGCCCGGGCGAGGCTCTCGTCCGCGCCGCGCGCCCAGCGCAGGGCGGCCCGGGCGACGCGTTCGCCCAGCAGGCGGGCGGTCTCCCGATCCCCGGCCGGGGGCGAAATCTCGGGCGAGACGTTATCGGCCTGGGCGGCGAGGCCGTTGAAGGCGCCGACGCGGTTGAGCGTATCAGGTCCACGCTCGGCGGCCGGGACGGCGGGCGGCGGGAGGCCCAGGTTGATCCAGTTCATGCCATGCTGGGCGCCGAGGATCGCCAGGCTCTCCAGCGCATGCCCCTTGTCGCCCGAGAAGCTGTGCGAGACCGTGAATCCGGCCGCCAGCTTGTCCTTCCAGCCGCCGACGGCGAAGATCTTCGACGTCGACTCGGCGAAGGCTTTGAAGGCCGCCGAGACATCGCCGATGTAGGTGGGGGCGCCGAAGACCACGGCGTCAGACGCCGTGATGGCGGCGAGGATCGCCCCGAAATCCTGGCCGGCGTCCTCGATCTTCAGCAGTTCCGCCTCGCCGCCGGCGTCCCGGACGCCCTGGGCCACGCTGCGGGCGAGGACTTCGTTGTGGCCGTAACCGGAATGGTAGGCGATGGCGATGCGGGGCATGAGACCCTCCTTCATATGAAACCGTATCAGTAGCGATTACATATGAAGGCGAGCATGGGGCGCAAGGGAACCGTAACAACTTCCGTCACAGTTTTTTCGGATCGGCGTTCAGGAGATCTGCAACGGTGATCGTTGACAGCCGCGCGGCGGCGGCCCGGTCCGCGGCGGTGATGGCCGCCATGACCGCCGCCGGAATCCGTTCGCCGACCGGACAGCCGGCGGCGCCCGGCGGGGGCACGCCCAGGTGGGTGCAACCGTCGACGGCCCGCAGAACCTGGTCCAGATTGATGTCGGAGGGCGCCCGCTTCAGCCAGGCCCCGCCGCCGGCGCCGGCTCGCGTGTCGATCAGCCCGGCCCGGGCCAGCATGGCGGTCACCCGCCGCACGACCACCGGGTTGGTGGGCATGGAGGCGGCGAGCTCGGCGCTCGAGATGGCGTGCTCGGGCGTCGTCGCCCCCTGGTGGGCGAGGTAGGCCAGCGCGTGGGCGGCGACGGGGAATTTCTGGCTGTCGGACATGGTGTGGCCGAAAGGTAGGAACGGACCGGCCCGTACGCCATTAAATTCGACGACGGGCGTTACGCCAGCGCGCGATTGAACCGGCCGTCGATTGGGTGTATCGCGCCCGCCGCAGTCGCTTGGGAACTGGCGCGGGGTCCCCCCGTCGCGATCCCGGAGGGATCTCATGGTTTCCGACGCCTCCGGCGCCCCCGTTTCGGACAAAGCCAAACCGGCCACTGGCCACGAGGGCCACAAGCCCCAGGGATTCCTCGCCCTCGTGCTGGGCTCGATCGGCGTCGTCTTCGGCGACATCGGCACCAGCCCGCTCTACGCCATGCGCGAGGCCCTTCATCACACCCGTAGCGGCGTCGAGACCGAACTGGCCGTGCTGGGCGTGGTTTCCCTGGTGATCTGGGCCCTGATCCTGGTCGTCACCCTCAAATATGTCATCCTGCTCATGCGGGCCGACAACAAGGGGGAGGGCGGCACCCTGGCGCTGATGGCCCTGGCCCGGCGGACCCTGGCCAAGCCAAGCGGCAAACGGTCGGCGACCGTCTTCTTCCTGGGCGTGATCGGCGCGGCGCTGTTCTACGGCGACGGCATCATCACCCCGGCCATCTCGGTGCTGTCGGCGGTCGAGGGCCTCAAGGATGCGCCCGGCATGGCCGGCCGGGTGGACAACTTGATCCTGCCGATCTCGGCCGGCATCCTCATCGCGCTGTTCATGGTCCAGTCGCGGGGTACGCACCGCGTGGCGGCCTTCTTCGGCCCCATCACGCTGGTCTGGTTCCTCGTGCTGGGCGGCCTTGGCCTCTACCACCTGTTCGACGACCCCTCGATCCTGCGCGCCGTGCTGCCGCACTACGGGGTGATCTTCCTGTTCCAGAACGGCTTTCTCGGGTTTGTGATCCTGGGCAGCGTCTTCCTGGCGGTGACCGGCGCCGAGGCGATCTACGCCGACATGGGACACTTCGGGAAGAAGCCCATCCAGGCCGGCTGGCTGTGGGTGGTCTTCCCCTGCCTGGTGCTCAACTACCTTGGCCAGGGCGGCCTGATCCTCGCCAACCCCGCCGCCCGCGAGAACCCCTTCTGGGAGATGGTGCCGCAGGCGGCCTACTGGCCGGTCCTGCTGCTGGCCGCCATGGCCACGGTCATCGCCAGCCAGGCGGTGATCACCGGCGCCTTCTCGGTCACCCAGCAGGCGGTGTCTCTCGGACTTCTGCCCCGCATCGACATCCGCCGCACCAGCGAGACCCAGGCCGGCCAGATCTACGTGCCCCAGGTCAACACCCTGCTGCTGATCGGGGTGCTGGTGCTGCTGTTCAGCTTCAAGACCTCCAGCGCCCTGGCCGCCGCCTACGGCATCGCCGTCACCGGCTCGATGTTCGTCGACACCCTGCTCGCCTTCGTCATCGTGCGGGTGCTGTGGAAGTGGCGCTGGTCAGCCACCCTGGCGGTCCTGGTGCCGATGGTGGCCATCGACCTGACCTTCATTTCCTCGAACCTGCTGAAGATCCCGCAGGGCGCCTGGATGCCGTTGGCGTTCGGCGCGGTGCTGGTGCTGATCATGTGGACCTGGACCAAGGGCGCCCAGATCCTGTCCGACAAGACGCGGCGGGACTCGGTGCCGCTGGTCGATCTGATCGACATTCTGAAGGCCCGCGCGCCCCATCGCGCGCCGGGCACGGCCATCTTCCTGACCAGCGATCCGGACATGGCCCCGGTCGCGCTGATGCACAATCTCAAGCACAACAAGGTGCTGCATGAGAAGAACGTCATCGCCACGGTCCGCACCGCCGAGACGCCGCGGGTGTCCGAAGCCGAACGGGTGCGGATCGAGGTGGTCAACGACGATTTCAAGAAGCTGGTCATCACCTACGGCTTCATGGAAACGCCCAACGTGCCCAAGGCCCTGACTCTGCTGCGCAAGCAGCAGGGTCTGAAGTTCGACATCATGTCGACCAGCTTCTTCCTCGGCCGCCGTTCGGTGATCGCCTCGGCCCACAGCGGCATGCCGCTCTGGCAGGACAAGCTGTTCATCTTCCTGATGAAGAACGCCGCCAACCCGACCGACTTCTTCAAGATCCCGCCCGGCCGCGTGGTCGAGCTTGGCGCGCAGGTGACCGTTTGATCCGGGCGATTTCCATCGGCGGGGATGTTCTGTGGATCCTCGCCCTGGCCATGATGGCCTCCTTCACCCTGGCGGCCTGGAAGCGGATCGGCCCCGACGCCCGCGTGCCGATCCTGTGGAAGGCCGGCGCGCCGCTGGCGCGGGCCCCGCGCTGGGCGGCGCTGCTGGCCCTGCCCCTGGTCGCCTTCGCTATCGGCGCCTGGCTGCAGGTCGAGAGTCGCGAACCCGGCCGGGACCTGGCCGGCGCGCTGGTCGTGCTGGGCGTTCGCGCCACCCTGGCGCCGCTGTTCGCGCTGCTGCACCTCGGCCGCGTCCAGAAGGCGCTGGCGATGCTCGAGGCCGAAGGCGCGCTGCGGCCGCCCCGATAAAGGCCACAAACCGCCGGTCTGCTGAGCGGCATGATCGACCGTCGCGCCCTGATCGCCGCCCTGCCGGCCCTGGTCCTGCCGGGCGCGGCGTCCGGCCAGACAGACTGGGCCGTAAAGCTGGTCGCCGCCGCGCGCGGGCAGATCGGCCGGACCGTCCACTATGACCCCGCCTATGTGCGCCTCGCCTATCCGGGCGGCGACGTGCCCGCCGACCGGGGGGTCTGCACCGACGTGGTCATCCGCGCCTATCGCGCGGCCTTTGGACTGGACCTGCAGAAGCTGGTCCATGAGGACATGATCCGCGCCTTCTCCGCCTATCCCGGGGCCTGGGGCCTGACACGGCCCGACCGCAACATCGACCACCGGCGGGCGCCCAACCTGGAGACCTTCCTGACCCGGCGCGGCGCCTCCCTGCCGCTGGCCGGCGGCTGGCGGGCCGGAGACCTGGTCACCCAGCGGCTCGGCGGGTCTCTGCCCCATATCTCCATCGTCGCCGCCGACGCCGCGGCCGGGATGACGCCGATGGTGATCCACAACATCGGCGCGGGCGCGCGCGAGGAGCCGATGGCCCCGGCCGGCGTGGTCGGCCGCTTCCGTTTCGCGCCGGTTTTGGGTTGACCGCCGGGCCGGGGCGCCGTTGAACGCGCGCGAGTTTTCTTCCCGCCGCAGGATGTCGCCCGTGCCCGCCCACAAGTCCGTCAAGAAGGTCGTTCTCGCCTACTCGGGCGGCCTCGACACCTCGATCATCCTGAAGTGGCTGCAGACCGAGTACGGGGCGGAGGTCATCACCTTCACCGCCGACCTCGGCCAGGGCGAGGAAATCGAACCGGCCCGGGCCAAGGCCCTGGCCGCCGGGGTGAAGCCGGAGAACATCTTCATCGAGGACGTGCGCGAGGAGTTCGTGCGCGACTACGTCTTCCCGATGTTCCGCGCCAACACGGTCTACGAGGGCCAGTACCTGCTGGGGACCTCCATCGCCCGGCCGCTGATCGCCAGGAAGCAGATCGAGATCGCCCGCAAGATGGGCGCCGACGCGGTCAGCCACGGCGCCACTGGCAAGGGCAACGACCAGGTCCGCTTCGAGCTCGCCTACTATGGCCTCGAGCCCGACATCACCGTCATCGCCCCCTGGCGCGAGTGGGACTTCAAGTCCCGCGAGGCGCTGCTGGACTTCGCCGAGAAGCACCAGATCCAGATCACCAAGGACAAGCGCGGCGAGGCCCCGTTCAGCGTCGACGCCAACCTTCTGCACAGCTCGTCCGAAGGCAAGGTGCTGGAGGATCCGGCCGTCGAGGCGCCCGAGTTCGTCCACATGCGCACGATCGCCCCCGAGGACGCGCCGGACAGGCCGCAGGTCTTCACCATCGACTTCGAGAAGGGCGACCCGGTCGCCATCGACGGCGTGGCCATGTCCCCGGCCACGCTGCTGACCGAGCTGAACCGTCTGGGCCACGACAATGGCGTCGGGCGCCTGGACCTGGTCGAGAACCGCTTCGTCGGCATGAAGTCGCGCGGCGTCTACGAAACCCCCGGCGGCACGATCCTGCTGGCCGCCCACCGCGGCATCGAGTCGATCACGCTCGACCGCGGGGCCATGCACCTGAAGGACGAGCTGATGCCGAAGTACGCATCGCTGGTCTACAACGGCTTCTGGTTCTCGCCGGAGCGCGAGATGCTGCAGGCGGCCATCGACTACAGCCAGGCCCGGGTCACCGGCCGGGTGCGGGTCAAGCTCTACAAGGGCAATGTCAGCATCATCGGCCGCGAGAGCGCCTTCAGCCTCTACGACCAGGATCTGGTGACTTTCGAAGAGGGCAAGGTCGCCTACGACCACCGCGACGCCGGCGGCTTCATCAAGCTGAACGCCCTGCGCCTGCGCGTGCTGGCCAAGCGCGACAAGCGCGACGCGGGATAGCGCGCCCGGGCGAGGCGTTCACCCGTCCGCGCCGAGGGTTCCGGCGCCTGGCGAAGCATGACAGGCTCCTCCCGGGGAGGCGGCGACAGGCCGCTGCGGGAAGAGGAACACCGATATGCAAACCTATGCCTTTGTCGCCATCGTCACGGCGCTGGCGCTGCTCGCCTACGTCTGGATGGGCATGCGGGTCGGCGGCGCGCGCAGCAAATGCGGCATCGCCGCGCCGCAGATGACCGGCGATCCGGTTCTGGAGCGCCACATCCGCGTCCAGGCCAACACGCTGGAATGGCTCCCGATCTTCCTGCCGTCGCTGTGGATGTTCCACCTGTTCTGGCAGCCGCAGGACCCGATGGGCGTGATCGCCTTCGCGCTCGGCATGGTCTGGATCGTCGGCCGCATCCTCTACGCGCTCGGCTATGTCTCCGATCCCGGCAAGCGTGAGGCCGGCTTCGTCATCCAGATGCTCGCCGCCGCCGCGCTGCTGTTCGGCGCCCTCGGCAAGGCGGTGTGGGTCCTGGTGGCCTGACACACTGCCTGCTTCCACACGGGCTCCTTGAGCGCTGCTCACCATGACGTGGGTGGGCAGCCCTGAGGCGACGTCATCCTGAGCAGGCTGAAGGGTTAGACCTTCAGCCCTGCCAGGATCACGGCCTGCCAGATGGCGAGGCCTGTCACCAGCAGGCCGACCAGCCAGGTCAGGGCGCGGACCGGCAGGACCTTGGTCATCCAGCCGGCGAACGGCGCAGCCAGCACGCCGCCGGCGATCAGGCCGCCTACCGACCAGGCGTGATCCGCCAGGCCCGTGGCGTCCCAGTGTCCGGTCAGGATGGCCGCCACGAAGGACGCCGAGATGGCCGAGGCCACGAAGAACTCCGCCGCATTGGTCGTCCCGATCGCCTGGCGCGGCTCGGCGCCCGAGCCCAGCAGGGTGCTGGTCACCACCGGCCCCCAGCCGCCGCCGCCGATCGCGTCGAAGAAGCCGCCGATGAAGCCCAGCGGGGCAGGCCGCTTCCAGCTCAGCACCTTTGGCCGAGTGCCCTTCCAGGCGCGCCACAGGATGATCAGCCCCATCAGGCCGAGCCAAGCCACGACCCAGGGCTTGACCACATCGCCGTCGATCGAAGTCAGGACAAAGGTGCCCATCACCCCGCCCACGACGCCGCCGCTCGCCAGCAGACCCAGCAGCTTCCAGTTCACGTTGCGATAGATGATGTGCGAGACGGCCGAGGCCGCGCCGGTGAACACCTTGGCCGCGTGGACGCTGGCCGAGGCGTTGGCGGGCGGGACGCCAAGCGCCAGAAGCACGGTCGAGGAGACCACGCCGTAGGCCATGCCCAGCGCGCCGTCGACAAGCTGCGCGGCGACGCCGACGGCAAAGAAAATCCAGAAATCGGGATCCATGTCCACCTGGCGAACTGACTGACCCGACAGGCATCGCAGGTAATCCCACCCGCGTCACTCGGGATTCACTGAGGTGAGGCTCAGGAAATCTGCCGCTTACGCCCTCTTGTCCGTGGCGTGAGGGCCATGCGATGGGCCGGCGATGATCCTGCCCGTCGATCCCGCCCGCTACGGCGCCTTTCTGGCCATCATGTCGGTGATGGCGGTGACCCCGGGCCCGGCCAACCTGTTCGCCATCGCCGCCGGCATGCAGCGCGGCCGTGTCCAGGCCCTGATCGGCGTGGCCGGGATGAACGCCGCCACCCTGGTCTGGTTCGGCGGCGCGGCGCTGGGACTGGGGGCGCTGGTCGCCGCCTTCCCGGGCGCCTTCAGGCTGCTGGCCGTGGCCGGCGGCCTCTATGTGGCCTGGCTGGGCCTGCGGTCGATCTGGTCGGGCCTGCGGGACCGGACGGCCGGACCCGCGTCGACGCCGGCCGTCCACAGGGCCCGCTCGGCCTTCCTCGACGGCTTCTCGGTGCAGATCGCCAACCCCAAGGCGCTGCTGTTCTTCACCGCCGTCCTGCCGCCGTTCATCGATCCCGGCCGGCCGATCGTTCCCCAGCTGCTGCTGTTCGCCGCCGCCACCATCGGCTTCGACGTCATCGCCATGAGCGCCTATGGCCTGGGCGGCGCGGCCCTGTCGGCGCGGATGAGCGAGCCGGTCTTCCGGCGCGGATTCGCGCTGCTGGTCGGGGTGTTGCTGATCGCGGCGGCGGCGCTGATCCTGACGCGCCGCTAGGGCGCGATTCAACGATCAGCCGGTTTCGTCGGCCCGCATCATGTTCCGGCCCTTGGCGCAACCGCCGCCCGGCGCCATGTGTTTGGGTCAGAGGGACGAAACAGGGGCTGACGGCGCCGCCGGCCCCGCGCTGGAGTGACAATCATGACAATGAAGGCCATCGCCATGGCGGGGTTGCTGGTCGCGACCACGGCCCTGACCGCTTGCGCCACCGCCACGCCCTACCAGCCCAATGTGCCCGGCCAGTCAGTCTCCGGCGGCTTCTCCGAGACCCGGCTGGAGACCGATCGCTTCCGGGTGACCTTCGCGGGCAACAGCCTGACCTCCCGCGACACGGTCGAGCGCTACCTGCTCTACCGCGCCGCCGAGATCACCGTCGGCGAGGGCTATGACTGGTTCGCCCTGGCGGATCGCAGCACCGACCGCAAGGCGCGGACCTATGTCGATCCCTCGCCGTCGCCGTTCGGACCCTATGGCTACTGGCGTCCGTCCTGGCGCTACTACGGGGCGGCCTGGGGCTGGCGGCGCTGGGATCCCTGGTACGACGATCCGTTCTGGGCTGATCGCATGGATGTGCGCACCATCGAGCGGTTCGAGGCCTCGGCCGAGATCCTGCTGGGCAAGGGCGCAAAGCCGTCGGGCGACCCACGCGCCTTCGACGCCCGCGACGTGATGGCCAACCTCGGCCCGACTATCCAGCGCCCGGCGACCAACTGAGCGCGCAAGAAAAATCCCTCCCCGTGACGGGGAGGGATTCTGAAACACCACCGTCATCCTCGGGCTTGTCCCGAGGACCCCTCGATCAGCTTCTTCGTGAGAGCGTGATCACACTCGCACCTGCGACCCGGAAGAGGGGTCCCCGCCACGAGGGCGGGGATGACGAACTCTTGAACAGGGTCCTAGCGCGGCGCCATGCGGATGGAGCCGTCCAGGCGGACGTCTTCACCGTTGAAGTAGCCGTTGCGGATCATTTCCAGCGCCAGCGAGGCGTACTCTTCAGCCTGGCCGAGACGCTTGGGGAACGGCACCTGGGCGCCGAGGGCGGCCTTGACGGCCTCCGGAGCGGCGTTCAGCAGCGGGGTGTTGAAGATGCCCGGCAGGATGGTGTTCACCCGGATGCCTTCATTGGACAGGTCGCGGGCGATCGGCAGGGTCATGCCGACGACGCCGCCCTTGGACGCCGAATAGGCCGCCTGGCCGATCTGGCCGTCCTCGGCCGCCACGGAGGCGGTGTTGACGATGGCGCCGCGATCGCCGTCCGGCAGCGGGTCCAGGGTCAGCATGCCGGCCGCCGACTTGGCGATGCAGCGGAAGGTGCCGACCAGGTTGATCTGGATGATCATGTCGAAGTGCGACAGCGGGAAGTGTTTGATGTCCCCGGTGTTCTTGTCGCGGCTGGCCGTCTTGGCGGCGTTGCCGGTGCCGGCGCAGTTGACCAGGATACGCTCCTGGCCGTTGGCGGCCCGGGCCTTCTCGAAACCGGCGTCGACTTCGGCGTCGCTGGTCACATTGACGGCGCAGAAGGTCACGCCCAGTTCTGTCTCGAGCGCGGCGCCGCGATCGGCCTGGCGGTCGAGGTCGAAGATGGCGACCTTGACGCCGTGGGCGACCAGGGCGCGGACGGTGGCCTCACCGAGGCCGGATGCGCCGCCGGTGACGACGGCGGAAATGGAGGAATCAAGCTTCATGGACGGCTCCCCGTACGTTGTGTTGAACTACAGTCGAACAGCGGTTTAGTCCTATGAGCGCCAAATCCAAGCCATCACCCAACGTCAACTCCGTGATCGATCCCGCGAACGCCCTCGTTCCGGCGGTCATCAAGGTCAATGAACAGCGGGTGGCGAGGGGCTTCTGGCCCAAGATCCGCAAGGTCGCGACGAAGATTCCGTTCGCCGCCGACGCCCTGTCGGTGTGGTGGTGCGCCCGGGATCCCGAAACGCCTCGCGCGGCCAAGGGGGTCATGCTGGCGGCGCTGGCCTATTTCGTCCTGCCCACCGACGCGATCCCGGACATCGTGGCGGGCCTGGGCTTCACCGACGACGCGGCGGTGTTCGCCGCCCTGATCGCGGTGGTCGGCAAGCACCTCAAGCCGGTCCACAAGGCGGCCGCCTCCGAATTCCTCCGAAAGGTCGCCGGGGACTGACATGGGCCCGGGGGGGACGCTGAGCTTCGACAATCCGGCCGCCATCGCCCTGTCGGTGATGGCCGTTGCCATGCTGACCTATGGCCTTGCGCTGGTCGGCCGGCCGCCGTCGCTGCCGCGAACGGTGGTCAAGACCCTGGCCGTCGCCGCCCTGGCCGTCGCCGCCGCCCTGCTGCATGCGCCCTGGGTGCTGGTCGCCGCCCTGGCGATCTGCGCGGTCGGCGACGCCTTTCTGTCGCGGGACCCCAAGCGCTGGCTGCCGGCCGGTCTGCTGGCCTTCCTGGTTGGGCACGCCCTCTACATCACGCTGTTCGCCGCCTGGAAGGATCCGCTGCTCGATCCCGGACCCGTGCGCCTGGCGGGCTTCGCGGCGCTGGCGGCGCTGGCCGTGACGCTTCTGGCCTACCTGTGGACCCACCTGGGCGTGTTGCGCCCGGCCGTGGTTCTCTACGTCATCGTCATCTCGGTGATGACGGGGTTCAGCTTCATGCTCGACGCCGCTTTCTGGCCGGCCATGGTCGGGTCGGTCGCCTTCCTGGCGTCGGATGCGGTGCTGGCGGTCAGCCTGTTCCGGGGCGAGGTTCTGTTCGGCTCGACCCGCGCTACCGACTGGACGGTGTGGTTCCTCTACTGCGCCGCCCAGATCGGCATCACGGCGGCGTTCGTGAGCCTCTAGGCTCCGGCCGCCTGCTCAGCCCGCCCGCGCCCGCTTCGACAGCTGGTGTTCGCGAAGGGTGATGAACAGGGTCGAGATCACCACGATCACCGCTCCGGCGATGGTCGCCCAGGTCGGGACCTCGTTGAAGATCGCAAAGCCGATGGCGGCGGAGAACACCAGCCGGGTGTAGTCGATCGGGGCCATGGCGGCGGCGTCGCCGATCTGCATGCCCTTGATGTAGCAGCCCTGGGTGATGGTGCCGAACACGCCCATGGCGGCCAGCAGCATGAGGTCGACCGGCGCCGGCCAGCGCCAGACGAACAGGGCCGGCGGCAGGGCGAAGACCAGGCCCAGCACCGCCGACCAGACCAGCAGGGTGAAGGGGCTGTGGTCGCGGGTCATCACCTTCATGCCGGTGATGGTCATGGCGAAGCCCAGCGCCGCGCCCAGCGCCGCCGCCTGACCCCAGCCGAAGCCGTGCCCCGGCGCGCCCGGCTGCAGCATGACCAGCACCCCGGCGAACCCGACCAGGGCCGCGCCGATCCGCAGCGGGCCCAGCGGCTCGCGCAGCACGAAGAAGGCCAGCGGCACCAGCCACAGGGTGCGGGTGAACGACAGGGCGTTGGCCTCGGCCAGCGGCAGGACCTGGAAGGCGTAGAAACTCATGATCATGGCGATCGTGCCCACCGCCGAGCGGAAGAACAGGATGCCGGGCCGGGTGGTGTGGAAGGCGCCCCGCCAGTCGCGCAGGATCATCGGGGCCAGCACCAGCAGCCCCGCCGCCTGGCGATAGAAGGTCTGCAGCGCCGCCGGATAGTCGTCGCCGAGGAACTTGATCAGCGTCGTCATGACCGTGAAGGCCAGCGCCGAGGCGAGCATCCACAGGGCGCCCCGGACGTTGGGGGCCAGCGCCGGCCGCTGCGACAGCGGCGCGACGGGAGGAACCTCGTCCGGCACGGGTCAGGTCTTCTGCTGGGCCGCCATCGCCGAACGCATCTGCTCGGCCTGCTCGGGCGTGATGCCAAGGGCGTCGAGGATCGGGTTGTTCGCCTGCGGGTCCCAGGAGCCCCGGCCGCCGATGGTCAGGCCGCCGTCGACGACGATATGGGTTCCGGTCACGAACAGCGAGTCGTCGCAGGCCAGATAGAGGGCCGCGCGGGCGATGTCCTCGGGCATGCCGGCCTTGGGGATCGGCTGGATCTTCGGGGCGATCTCTTCCATGCGCGCGGCCATCTGGTCGGCGACGTCCCGGGGAAGCCCCATGGAGGCCCCGAAGATCGAGGTGGCGATCAGGCCCGGGCAGATAGCGTTGACGCGGATCTTCAGCGGCGACAGCTCGGCCGCCGCGCATTTCGACATGTGGATCACCGCGCACTTGGCGGTCGAATAGGCCAGCGGCCCGAAGCCGGCCTGCAGACCGGCGATCGAGGCGGTGTTGATCACCGAGCCGCCGCCGCGCTTCACCATGTGCGGCAAGGCGTGTTTCATGCCCAGCGCCGGCCCGCGCACCAGCAGGGCGAAGGTGTGGTCCCAGCCCTCGACGTCGATCTCCGAGACATTGCCCGGCGCGCCGCCGTGGCCGGCGTTGTTGAACAGGATGTCCAGCCCGCCGAAGCTGTCGACCGCCAGCTGCACCGCCCTGGCGATGTCGGCTTCCACGGTCACGTCGCAGTGGGCATAGCGGACCCGGTCGGGGAACCGCCGCTCGAGCATGGCCCCCTTCTCGTCCTGCAGGTCGGCGGCGACGACCAGCGCGCCCTCCGCCAGGAACAGTTCGACCGTGCCCAGGCCGATGCCCGACACCCCGCCGGTGATCAGGGCGATCTTGCCCTCAAGACGTCCCGCCATCTGTTTCTTCCCTTGATATGTTGTCCCCGTGAGCGGGGTTGGGGCCGGGTCGCCGTGTCTCCGGCGGTTCCCGGCCTTGAGTCAGTTCCCGTTCCCCGCCTGCGCGGGGAGGGCCGCGCTTCCTACGGAAGCACGACCACCTTGCCCATGGCCTTGCGGCTGGCGAGATGGGCGATGGCTTCGCCGGCCCGGGCCAGCGGGAAGGTTTCCGACACGTGCGGCCTGATCTTGCCTTCCGCGTACATCTCCATCAGCTGGCGGACGTTCTCCTGATGCGCCTTGGGATCGCGCGCCACGGCCGCGCCCCAGAAGACGCCGACGATGTCGCAGGACTTCAGCAAGGTCAGGTTCAGCGGCACGGCCGGGATGCCGGCCGGGAAGCCGATGACCAGGAAGCGGCCGCCCCAGCCGCTGGCGCGGATGGTCGCTTCGGCGTAGTCGCCGCCGACGGCGTCATAGGCCACGTCCCAGCCGTTGGGGCCGCAGGCGTCCTTGAACAGATTGGCCAGCGCCTTCTTGCCGTCCTTGTCGAACGGACCGGCCGGATAGACCACCCCGGCGTCGGCGCCGCGCGCGATGGCCAGATCGACCTTCTCCTGGCTGGAAGCCGCCGCGATGACGCGCGCGCCCATGGCCTTGCCCAGTTCGACGGCGGCCAGGCCCACGCCCCCGGCGGCGCCCAGCACCAGCAGGGTCTCGCCGGCCTTCAGATGGCCGCGGTCCTTCAGGCCGTACCAGCTGGTGCCATAGGTCATCATGAAGGCCGCCGCCTCGTCGAACGGCATGGCGTCGGGGATCGGGGTGACCCGGTGCGCCTCCAGCGCCAGCTCCTCGGCCATGCCGCCCCAGCCGGTGGAGGCCAGGACGCGCTGGCCGACCTGCAGATGGGTGACGCCCTCGCCGACCGCCTTGACCACGCCAGCCACTTCACCGCCCGGCGCGAAGGGGCGGTTGGGCTTGAACTGGTACTTGTCCTCGATGATCAGGACGTCGGGATAGTTGACGCCGCAGGCCTTGACCGACAGCACCACCTGGCCGGGGCCGGCTTGCGGGCTCGGAAGCTCCTCGAGGACCAGGGTCTCGGGTCCGCCCACGCTCTTGCTCAGCACCGCCTTCATGCCGTCTCTCCCATGCTCTTTCATTGATGAGCCCACAGGAGTATCGCGGGCCTGAAGTCAGTCTACAGGGCGGAGCCCGGCGTTGGCGAACAAATGTTTGAGTCTTGTGGTCCACGGCGGCGCGGGCGCGCGCCCCGGCCGCGACTACAGCCGCGAGATCGTCCACATGCGCGAGCTGGTGGAGGCCGGTCGCGACCGACTGAAGGCCGGCGCCCCGGCGCTTGACGTCGCCGAGGAGACGGTCCAGGCGCTGGAGGCCTCCGGGCTCTATGTCGCCGGGCGCGGCGCCTCGCCCAACACCGCCGGCGCCTATGAGCTGGACGCCTGCCTGATGGACGGCGTTACCGGCCGGGCCGGATCGGTGGCCGCGCTGCAGGGGTTCGAGAGCCCGATCGCCGTGGCCCGGGCCGTGATGGAGCGGACGCCTCACGTGATGCTGGCCGGGGAGGGCGCCGCCCGTTTCGCCGCCGTCCAGGGCCTGGCCGCCATCGACGACCCGGCCTGCTGGTTCACCCATGCCGGACGCGGCGAGGCCAACCATCCGCCCGGGACCCTGGCTCACGGCACCGTCGGCTGCGTCGTCCGCGACGCCGAGGGTCGGCTGGCGGCGGCCACCTCGACCGGCGGCGTGTTCGGCAAGCTGCCGGGCCGGGTGGGCGATTCGCCACTGATCGGCGCCGGCGCCTGGGCCGACGACAGGGTCGCCGTCTCCTGCACCGGACAGGGTGAGTACTTCATCCGCGTCGCCGCCGCCGTCCAGATCGCCCATCGCATGGCTTTCGGGGGCGAGGCGCTGGTCCCGGCCGCCGACGCGGTGCTGGCGGCGATCCGCGCGCTCGGCGGCGACGGCGGACTGATCGCGGTGGACGCGGCGGGCAATGTCGCGATGCCGTTTGTGTCGGCCGGCATGAAACGCGCGGCGCTCCTGCCCGACGGGACTATCGTGTCGGCGGCGTTCTGAACGGTCCTGGAGCATGCCCGGGTCAGATGGAATCATCTGACCCGGATCAGCATGCTCTAGATTCAAACACTTAGAGCGCGTTCGGGCGGCGGAACCGCGTACACTTCCGCCTGACGCGCTCT
>JBEIDC010000010.1:0-49557 GCA_040383665.1 Caulobacter sp. | reverse complement strand
CGGTCGTCGCCGTCGATGTGGCTCAGGCGGATCGCGCTGCCCTCCAGCAGGCGCCGGTAGTACACAGCGACGTCGATCTGCCCGGGCTGGCCGCGCACGGCATGGATGCGGGCGTCGAAGGGAGTGTCGCTGCCCAGAGCGGCGTCGACGCTCATCGCCCCGGCGACCAGCGCCGCCTCGAACACCCGCCGCGCCAGCACCAGGCCTTTGAGGGCGAGGGCGGTGGAGGCCTGGGTGCCGTTGATCAGCGCCAGACCCTCCTTGGCCCTCAACGCGACGGGCTCCAGTCCCGCCCGCTTCAGGCCTTCCATGGCGGGGATTGTCTCGCCGCCCGTCCGCATCTCGCCGACGCCGAGCAGGGCGGCGGACATATGGGCCAGCGGGGCGAGGTCGCCCGAGGCGCCGACCGAACCCTTCTCCGGGATCACCGGCAGGATGTCGGTCTCCAGCAGCCGCTGCAGCATGGCGATGAGCGCGGGCCGCACGCCGGAGAAGCCGCGCGACAGGCCGGCGATCTTCAACATCAGGATCAACCGCACCACATCGTCGGGCAGCGGCGCGCCGACGCCGCAGCAGTGCGACAGGATCAGGTTGCGCTGCAGCTCCGCCAGCTGGTCGGGCCGGATGGTCTGTTTGGCCAGCAGGCCGAACCCGGTGTTGACGCCGTAGACGGTCTTTCCGGCCGCGAGGATGTCCTCGATCGTGGCGGCCGAGGCGGCGATGGCTGTGTTGGCCTCGCCGGTCAGCGTGACCGCCACCGGTCCGGCCAGAGCGGCCTGGATGTCGTCGAGCGAGACCGTGGCCTCGCCGAGCGTGATCTGGCGCATCAGCGGTCTCCCAGGCCGGGAAGGTCCAGCCCCTGCTCGCGGGCGCAGTCGATGGCGATGTCGTAGCCGGCGTCAGCGTGGCGCATGACGCCCGTGCCCGGATCATTCCACAGCACCCGCTCGAGCCGGCGGGCGGCTTCCGGCGTGCCGTCGGCGACGATCACCACCCCGGCGTGCTGGCTGTAGCCCATGCCGACCCCGCCGCCGTGGTGCAGCGACACCCAGGTCGCGCCGCTGGCGGTGTTGAGCAGGGCGTTGAGCAGCGGCCAGTCGCTGACCGCGTCGCTGCCGTCCAGCATGGCCTCGGTCTCGCGGTTGGGACTGGCCACGGAGCCGCTGTCGAGGTGATCGCGGCCGACGACGACCGGGGCCTTCAGCTCGCCGCTGGCGACCATGTCGTTGAACTTCAGGCCCGCGCGGTGGCGGTCGCCCAGCCCGATCCAGCAGATGCGGGCCGGCAGGCCCTGGAAGGCGATCCGCTCCTTCGCCATGTCCAGCCAGCGGTGCAGATGGACGTTGTCGGGGAAGAGGTCCTTCATCGCCCGGTCGGTCTTCCAGATGTCCTCCGGATCGCCCGACAGCGCCGCCCATCGGAACGGACCGACACCCCGGCAGAACAGCGGCCGGATATAGGCCGGCACGAAGCCCGGGAAGTCGAAGGCGCCCGCCAGCCCCTCGTCCAGCGCCACCTGGCGGATGTTGTTGCCGTAGTCGAGGGTCGGCACGCCCATGCGGTGGAAGTCGAGCATGGCCTGCACATGCGGCACGATCGACGCGCGCGCGGCGCGGTCGACGGAGGCGGGGTCGGCCAGACGGGCGGCCTCCCACTGCTCGACGGTCCAGCCCTTCGGCAGATAGCCGTTGAAGGTGTCGTGGGCGCTGGTCTGGTCGGTGACGACGTCGGGCCGCACGCCGCGCCGGACCAGCTCGGGGAAGACGTCCGCGGCGTTGCCCAGCAGGCCGACGGACAGGGCGCGGCCCTCGGCCCTGGCCCTGTCGATGCGGGCAAGGGCGTCATCGAGGTCCTCGGTCGCCTCGTCGAGGTAGCGGGTCTCCAGCCGGCGTTCGATGCAGCGGCGCTGGCATTCGACGGCCAGCATGCTCGCGCCGGCCATCGTCGCGGCCAGCGGCTGGGCGCCGCCCATCCCGCCCAGACCCCCGGTCAGGATCCACTTGCCGGTCAGGTCGCCGCCGAAGTGCTGGCGGCCGACCTCGACGAAGGTCTCATAGGTGCCCTGCACGATCCCCTGGCTGCCGATGTAGATCCAGCTGCCGGCGGTCATCTGGCCGTACATGGCCAGGCCCTTTCTATCCAGCTCGTGGAAATGCTCCCAGGTCGCCCACTTCGGCACCAGATTGGAGTTGGCGATCAGCACACGGGGCGCGTCGGCATGGGTCCGGAACACCCCGACCGGCTTGCCCGACTGGACCAGCAGGGTCTCGTCGTCCGCCAGCCGGCGCAGGGCGGCGACGATGCGGTCGAAGCTCTCCCAGTCGCGGGCCGCCTTGCCGATGCCGCCGTAGACCACCAGGTCCTCGGGCCGTTCGGCGACCTCGGGGTCCAGGTTGTTCATCAGCATACGGATGGCTGCCTCCGTCTGCCAGGACCTGGCGGTTCTCACCGGTCCCCGGTCGGCGCGGACGATGCGGCTGTTGCTGGCCATCAAACGGGATCTCCAAAGCGACCGGCCAGCTGGAAGGCGTGGCCGGGGTGGATCAGGCGGGCAGCGGAGGCGACCTGCCCCCGGCTCCAGGTGCGGCGGGCGACGGTCAGGACCGGCGCCCCTTCGGCCAGACGCAGCAGGCCCGACGTGCGCGGATCGGCGGCCTCGGCCCGGACGATCTGCTCGCCGGCCTCGATGGGCGCGGCGGCCAGAAGGTGGGCGGCCGGCGTGGCGAGGGTGAAGTCCTGGGTCAGGTAGTCGGGAAAGATCGCCGGCGAGACCCAGCGGCGCTCCAGCTGGATCGGGGTCCCGCCCTCGAAGTGGATGACTTCCGAGCGGAACAGGGGCGCGCCCGGTTCGACGGCGAACCCGCGGGCCAGATCCGCGTCGGCGGCGACGGCCTCCAGCGCGATCACCTCGGCGCGCCAGACGTGGCCGCGCGCGGCGACCTCCTCGGCGATGTCGCGGATCTCCAGCGGGTGGCTCTCGGCCAGAGGCTCGCCGGCCACGAAGGCGCCGACCCCGGCGCGGCGGACGATCAGGCCCTCCTGCGTCAGCTCCTCCAGCGCCCGACGGACGGTCATGCGCGCCACGCCCAGCTCCCGGACCAGCTCGTGCTCCGAGGCGATGCGGTCGCCGACCCGCCAGCGGCCGGTGCGGATGGCGCCCAGCACATGGCGTTTGACGCCCTGGTAGCGCGCGGCCCGGGCGGCGGTCATGCCGTCAACTCCGCTACGGCCTTGCGGTAGCCGGCGGCGATGGCGTCGCGCGACACATGGCGGCCGCCCTCGACGATGCGGGTCCCGCCGGACCAGACCTGGTCGATCGCGCCGGAGCCGGAGAACACCAGGCTGTCCAGGATCAGGTCGCCCTCCCGACCGGCCAGCACCGGATGGTCCGTGTCCAGCACGACCAGGTCACAGCGGGCGCCGACCGCGATCTCCCCGGTGCGGCGACCGGTCGGATGGGCGCCGTTGCGGGCGGCCGACAGCCAGAGCCCGGCGCCGACGTGCTCGCCGGTCCCGCCGCTCATCGTCCGTTTTCGGGCCTGAAGCCGGCGCCCGTACTCGAACCAGCGCAGTTCCTCGGCCGCGTTGGTCGTGACATGGCTGTCCGAGCCGATGCCGAACCGCCCCCCCGCCCCCAGGAAGGCGCCGGCGTTGAAGAAGCCGTCGCCGAGGTTCCCTTCCGTCGACGGACAGAGGGCGACGGTGGCGCCGGTTTTCGCCAGCCCGGAGGCCTCGGCATCGGTCATGTGGGTGGCGTGGACCAGGGTCCAGCGTTCGGACACCGGGGCGTTCGCCAGCAGCCATTCGACCGGCCGCGCGCCGGACCAGGCGAGGCAGTCGTCGACCTCGCCGGTCTGTTCGGCGGCGTGGATATGAACCGGCATCGCCGGATCGACCGAGGCCAGCACGTCGCGGATCTGTTCCGGCGTCACCGCACGCAGGCTGTGGAAAGCGAAGGCTTCCGCCCCGCTCTGCTCCAGCAGGCGCAGGAACTGATCGGTCGACTTGATGAAGCGCCGCTGTCCGTGCCTGGGCGGCTGACCGCCGAAGCCGGAATGGCTGTAGAGCACCGGCGCCAGCGTCAGGCCGAAACCCGCCGACTGTGCCGCCCGGCGGTGGGCGTGGGCGGTCTCGGCCGGGTCGGCCCAGGCGCGGCCCTCCGGGTCGTTGTGCAGATAGTGGAACTCGACGATGCCGCCGTATCCGCCCTCGGCCAGCTCGGCGTAGAGCATGGCGGCGATGGCCTCCATCTGCGGCGGCGTGATGCGGTCGAGAAAGCGGTACATCGCCTCCCGCCAGGCCCAGAAATCCTCGACGCCGGCCCGGGCCCGCTCGGCCAGACCGGCCATGGCGCGCTGGAAGGCGTGGCTGTGAAGGTTGGTGATCGCCGGAACGGTCGCGCCCTTCAGCCGGTGCGCGTCGGCCGGATCGGCCCCGGTCTCGACCGCGGTGATCACGCCGTCCGTCACGGTCAGCGCCACGTCGCGGGCCCAGCCGCCGGGCAGTCGCGCCTGGTCGAGATGAAGGGTGTTGGCCACTTGTCTAAACCTGTCTAATCGGGGCCACCCTATCCACGAACCCCTCCGGGTGGCAAGACAGCGACATGCAGCGGATCGACCTGATCATCACCGACTGCTGCGCGGCGACCATGGTCCCGGGCGAGACGCCGTATGGCGCCGTCGAGGATGCGCTGATCGCCGTCGACAAGGGTCGCATCGTCTGGATCGGCCCGCGCGCCGAGGCGCCCGACTACAACCCCTTCGCCGTCACCCGGCTGGACGGCCGGTGGGTGACGCCCGGCCTGATCGACTGCCACACCCACCTCGTCTTTGGCGGGGATCGGATCGCCGAGTTCGAGGCCCGACTGGGCGGCGCCACCTACGAGGAAATCGCCCTGGCCGGCGGCGGCATCCGCTCTTCCGTCACCGCGACACGCGGGGCGGACGAGCCGCAGCTGATCAAGCGCACCCGGCGGCGGTTGGAGAATTTCGTCGCCGAGGGCGTGACGACGATCGAGATCAAGTCCGGCTACGGCCTGGACCTGGAGACCGAGCTGAAGATGCTGCGTGTCGCCCGCTATCTCGACGGCGATGTCCGGGTCGTGACCAGCTTTCTGGGCCTTCACGCCGCGCCGAAGGACCAGCCGCGCGAGGCCTGGATCGACATGATCATCGACGAGGCCCTGCCCGCCGCGACGGCCGCCGGGCTGGTCGACATCGTCGACGCCTATCTCGAGAGCATCGCCTTCACCCCGGCCGAGGTGTCGCGGCTGTTCGACAAGGCCAGGGCCCTGGGCCTGCCGGTGCGGCTGCACGCCGACCAGCTGTCCGATGGCGGCGGCGCGGCCCTGGCGGCGTCACACGGCGCCCTGTCGGCTGACCATCTGGAGTTCACCTCCCGGGCCGGAGTCGAGGCGATGGCCAGGGCCGGGACGGTCGCTGTGCTGCTGCCCGGCGCCTTCACAGCCCTTGCCGAGACACAGAAGCCGCCGGTGGCGGCCCTTCGGGCGGCGGGCGTGCCCATGGCCGTGGCCAGCGACTGCAACCCCGGCACCTCGCCGCTGCTGTCGCTGCGCGCCGCCATGATGCTGGCCTGCGCCCAGTTCCGCCTCACGCCCGAGGAGACGCTGGCCGGCGTCACGCGCAACGCGGCGAAGGCGCTCGGTCTCGGCGCCGAGACCGGCACGCTGGAAGCCGGCAAGCTGGCCGACATGGCCTGCTGGGACATCGAACGTCCCGCCGAGCTCAGCTACTGGCTGGGCGGCCGGCTGCTGAGCCGTAGCTGGCGGGCTGGACGGCCGGTGGTGGCGTAGAAAGGCCATCCTCTCCCTGTGAGAGAGGACAGGCGCTCCTATGCCCAGCGGCGGTTCCTCGGTCGCCCACCGACCTGCGGGGTGAGCGCCGCGGGGAATTCGAGGATCGGGCCCTGAAGGTGCGCCGAGGCCGGCCCGAGCCGCGCGTCGACCTCTGCCCGGTCCCCCGCCGACAGGCCCGCGTAAAGCGTCCGCAGATCGATCAGACAGGCGGCGCAATAGGGCGAGACGGGCGTGGTCCAGCGCGCGCCGCGCAGATTGAAGGTCGCCTCCGCCCGTCGATCAATGACGGCGTCGAGGTTGGCGACCAGCTCCGTCAGGTGCTCCTGCGCCGCCAGCTTCAGCAGCGGGTCGAGGTCGGCCGGAGCGTTGACGGGCCTCGCCGCCGCGGCGGCGGCCGCCGGCGTCAGCGCCCACAGCCGCGCCGTCCACGCCATGACGTTGGGCGCCGTCTCGCGCATGATCGCGGCCGGGGTCGGATCCGAGAAGAAGTGCCGGAACATCGGGCCGAACAGGCCGAAGTCCGCCGCCACCGGCCGCTCGCCGAACAGGAAGGGTCTGTTCGCAAAGACGGGATCGAGGAGGGCGAGCACATCCCTGTACTGCGCTTCGATCAGGGGCGCGGTCTCCCGCGTCACGCCATCCTCGCGCAGGAAGGTGCGCTGCTGGCGACGGCGGATGCCGAAGGCGCGCAGGCCCAGGGGACCGGGCAGGTCGCCCAGGATCGTGCGACCGAGCTGGCGACCCATCAGCCGGGAATCCTCGTGGAAGGCCCAGCGGTAGTAGAGCGCCGGCCGCCACAGCCACTCGTCGAAGGCATCCTCCAGGAACAGGCTGAGAAAGACGGCCGCCGGTTCGGAGGGCTGCAGGGCCGGCTCAGGTCCCTCGGCTTCGAACCGGCGCAGGATGGCGGTGGTGTCGGTCAGCCAGGCCCCGTCCGGCCCCTCCAGCTGAGGCATCTGGTTGACGCCCGTCGCCCGACCGCAGGCGCGGAAATCGGCGGTGTCCATCTCCACGAAGTCGAACGGGACGCCCTTCACCCGCAAGTAGCCTTCCAGCTTGCCGGTGAAGTAGGACTGCTTGAGCCCGTGAAGGCGCCATGGCCGCGTCATGCGGGCTTCGCGCGACGACGACGGACCAGCACAACCGCGCCGAAGATCAGGCCGCCGGCAAGGCCGAGCAGCAACAGGCCAAGGGCGATCAGCCTGGGCCGCTGCTTGCCCATCGCATTGTCCATCAGCTGGTTCTGCGTGGTGTAGCCCTCGGGCAGGGGCTGGACGCCGACCCGGGCCTCGTAGGCGGCGTAATCGGCCAGCATCTGCCTGAAAAGCGCCGGCTCGGCCGTGGCCAGATCCTTCGTCTCGCCCGGATCCTTCGCCAGATCGTACAGCCGCCACCGGCCGTCGCCGACCGGAGGCATGTCGCGGACGATCTTGTGGTTGCCCCGGAACAGGGCCGCGTTGCCGGAAACCTCGATCCCGACCGCATCATCCGGGCCGTAGGTCTCCCGGGCCGCTCCTGTCATCACCGGCAGCAGGCTGCGGCCGTCCATGATCATCGCGTCCGGCTGGTTCCTCGCGCCCACCAGGTCCACCAGCGTCGGCGCGACGTCGGTGACAAAGGCCGCCGAACTCACCCTTGTGCCGGCCGGCACCCCGGGGCCCGAGACGATCAGCGGCACGCGGATGCCGCCCTGGGAGGTATAGAACTTGTAGCGGGCGCTGGGCGCCGACAGGGCCAGGGCCCACTCGCGGCCGATGAAGGCCAGGCTGCCCTTTTCGCCCAACCCGTTCAGCGTCCAGCGGTAGCCGTTGAGCATCATCCAGAGGTTCATGCCGGGCGCATGGACCGGGTCGCTGGGCTCGGGCCCGTTGTCGGAGGTGATGACGAACAGGGTGTTCTCAAGCTCGCCACGCGCCTCCAGGTGGGCCATCAGCCCACCGATCGCGGCGTCCATCGCCTCCAGCATGCCGGAGTAGGCCTCCATGCTGCGGGCATAGATGGCCTTCTCCCTGGCGGTCAGCTGGTCCCAGCGGCGGGCATCGTCGGGCATGCCGAGGACGGCGGCGTCGGCCGGGATCAGGCCGAGCGCCTTCGCCCGCGCCGCGCGGTCCTCGCGCAGCTTCTCCCATCCGGCGTCGAACCGCCCCTTGTAGCGGTCCGTGTACGCCTTCGGCGCCTGGACCGGGATGTGGACGGCCTGGAAGGCGAGGTAGGCGTAGAAGGGCTCGGCGCCGGCCGGGCGCTCGTCGATGTAGCCCTTCAGCCGGTCGACCATCATGTCCGAGGAGTAGTAGCTGTCCGGCATCTTCGCCGGCTTGCCGTCCTCGAACCACGGCGCGGTGTCGTAGTAGGGCATGTAGGGCCTGGGGCCCCAGTTGTCGGCGCCCGAGGCGTCCAGCGCCAGCGAGCGGTCGAAGCCGTTCTCGTTGGGCAGGGCGCCGGGGCCATTGCCCAGGTGCCACTTGCCGACCATCAGGGTGCGATAACCTTCGGCCTTCAGCCGCCGGGCGAGGGTCCAGACGCCGGGCGCGAACTGCAGGCCGTAGCCGGGCTTGTCCTTCTGCGAGGGCGGCAGGATCTCCTCGATCGTCGCCACGCCCGCGCGGTGGTTGTCCACCCCGGTCAGCAGCATGGCCCGCGACGGCGAGCACAACGGCGAGGAGTGGTAGGCGGTGAACATCGCGCCGCCCTTGGCCAGTCGGTCGATGTTGGGCGTCAGCGCCTCGCCGCCGAAGGCCCCGAAGTCCATCAGGGCGGCGTCGTCGACGACGATCATCACGATGTTCGGCCGCTTTGGCGGGGGCGGGCGCTCGGCGCGTACGGCGGCGACGGGCGCGGCCGCGATCAGGATCGCCATCGAAAGGCTGAACAGGGACCGAAGGGTCCGGGCCGGTGTCGCGCGCATGGTCGCCCCCGAGGCTTGCGGGCGTCTGGGCGCGCCCGTCAGTTACCGAAGGGTAACTGAACTGGCGGCGCTGTCAAATCAGGCCGTCTACTTCGAGAACTGTTCGGCGATCCGGAAGGCGGCCGGCAGGATCAGCACCCCCATCAGGCAGGGGAAGATGAACAGGATCAGCGGGATCATCAGCTTGGCCGGCAGCGCCATGGCCTTCTCCTCGGCCCGCAGCATGCGCTTGGACCGCATGTCGTCGGAAAACACGGTCAGGGTCTCGCCCAGGCTGGTGCCCATTTCCTCCGACTGGCGCAGCATGGTGGCCAGGGAGCGGGCGTCGCCGATGCCTACCCGCTCGGCGAAGGCGCCCCAGGCGTCCTTTCGGGCGCGGCCGGCCCGCAGCTCCAGGGTCAGGAACTTCAGGTGCTCGGCCAGATGCGGGTAGCGGCGGACCATCTCCTCACCGACCCGGCTGACGGCGGCGTCCAGCGACAGGCCGGCCTCGACCGAGGCGACCAGCAGGTCGAGCAGGTCCGGGAAGCCCTCCATGTATTCCAGCTCCAGCTTGCGACGCCGGGCCTTCACCACCTGTTCGGGGCCCATGATCGCCGCGACCGCGAACACCGCGGCGACGCAGATGGCCAGCATGCCGCCGCCGCCGTTCAGGGCCCAGGGCACGGTGAACATCGTGGCCACCACCGCCAGCGCCAGGGCGGCCGCCTTGGCGCCGAGGTAGAAGGCGACAGCCTCGCGGTTGAACCAGCCGGCCTGGACCAGCATGGCCCGGATCGTCGACAGCTGGGCCGGGTCCTGGATCGCCATGCGGTCGCCCAGGCGCTTGACGCCGCTGACCACGCCTGCCACGGCGGCGGAGCCGCTGTCGGGATGGCCGGAGACGACGGTGTTGCCGGCCAGCCGGGCCCGCCGCCTGACTCCGATCCGCACCTCGCGCACGCCCAGCAGGGCGACGCCGCCGACGCCCAGGGTGATCAGGGCGACGGCCGTCCAGGTCAGGAGGGTCTGAAGCTGCAGGGGGTCCATGGCCTCAGATCCGCATGTCGATCATGCGGCGCATGACCAGGTTGCCGAGGAACATCCAGCCGCCCAGGCCCATCAAGCCATACTGGATGAACTTCTCGTGGATGACGTCGCCGTAGAACTGCGGGCTGGCGAAGGCGAGGATGCCCATGACCGCGAACGGCGCCGAGGTCAGGATGATGGCCGAGGCCCGGCCCTCGCTCGAGGCGGCCTTGATCTTCATCCGCATCTTGCCGCGCTCGCGCACCGCCTTGGCGTTCATCTTCAGCAGGCCGGTCAGGTTGCCGCCGGCGCGCTCCTGCAGGCGGATGGTGGCGGCGAACAGATCGACATCGGGGTGACGGCAGCGGTCGGCCAGGCGACCCACGCCCTGCTCCAGAGTGGCGCCATAGGCGATCTCGTCGGCCAGCATGCCGAACTCGCTGCCCAGCGGGTCGGGCATCTCCCGGCCGACAAGCCCGACCGCCGTCGGCACCGGATGCCCGGCCTCCAGGCTGCGGACGATGATCTCCAGCGCGTTGGGCAGCTGGGCGCCGATGCCCTTGGCCCGGGCGCCGGCCTTGATCTTCAGCCAGACGAAGGGCAGGCCGAGGCCGATGACCGGCGCCGCCGCCAGACCGAACGCCCAGCTCTTGGCCAGCAGGAAGACGCCGAAGAAGGCGCCGATGGCGAGACCCAGCGCATAGGCGGCCCAGCGGCGCAGCTGGTAGGTCGCGCCCGAGCGGATCACCAGGTCGGAGAACCAGCGGACCATGATCCGGCTGTCGCCCTTGTCGTCCAGGCCACGCTGCTTGCGCAGCTCAAGGATCAGCGCCTCCAGCGAGCCGGCCGCCTCGGCCACGGCCAGACGGCGGTTCACCTTGCGCCTGGCTCCGGCGACGGTGACCAGCCCCCAGACCGCCTGGCCCGCCGCGAACACCGCCGCGAAGATCAGGATCAGGAAGACGATACGCGGGTCGACGCTGTCCATCCGCTGCGCGCTCCTACAAGGCTCGCTGGGGATCGAAGTTGGCCGGGTCGTAGTGGATGCCCCGGCGGGTCATCTCGTCGAGGCACTTGGGGCGCAGTCCCGTGGCGCGGAACTCGCCATGGACCGTGCCGTCCGGATCGGTCCGAGTGCGCTGGAAGACAAAGATGTCCTGCATCTGAACGACATTGCCTTCCATCCCGGTGATCTCGGTGACGTTCATCACCTTCCGCTTGCCGTCCGACAGGCGCATCACCTGGACCACCATGCCGACCGCCGCCGCGATCTGGCCGCGCACGGCTTCGTTGGACAGGTTCATGCCGCCCATGGCCACCATCTGCTCGAGACGGGTGATGGCCTCGCGCGGGTTGTTGGCGTGAATCGTGGCCATCGAGCCCTCGTGGCCGGTGTTCATGGCCTGGAGCATGTCGAAGGACTCCTCGCCCCGGACCTCGCCCAGGATGACGCGGTCGGGCCGCATCCGCAGGGCGTTCTTGACCAGTTCGCGCTGCCGGATCTCGCCCTTGCCCTCGATGTTGGGCGGGCGGGTCTCCATGCGCACGACGTGCGGCTGCTGCAGCTGCAGCTCGGCGGCGTCCTCGATGGTGATCAGCCGCTCCCTGGGGCTGATCGCCGCCGAACAGGCGTTGAGCAGGGTGGTCTTGCCCGAGCCGGTGCCGCCCGAGATGACCATCGAGACGCGGGAGTACACTGCGCCCTGCAGGAATTCGGCGACACAGGCCGGCATGGCGCCGACCTCGACCAGCCTCTGGAAGCTGAGCGGCTTCTTGGAGAACTTGCGGATCGAGACGCAGGCGCCGTCGATGGTGATCGGCGCGATGGCCGCGTTGACGCGGCTGCCGTCGGCGAGACGGGCGTCGACCATCGGCGAGCTCTCGTCGATTCGGCGGCCGACGGCGGCGACGATGCGGTTGACGATGCGAAGCAGGTGATCGTTGTCGCGGAAGCGGACGGGGGTCAGTTCAAGCTCGCCGCGCCGCTCGACATAGACCTGGAAGGGGCCGTTGATCAGGATGTCATTGATCGACTCGTCCTTGAGCAACGGCTCGATGGGGCCAAGGCCGACCATCTCGTCGAAGACCTCGGCGCCCAGCTGGTCCATCTCAGCGCCATTCAGCGCCAGCCGGCCGTCGCGGGCGAAGTCGCCGACCAGCCGGCGGACCTGACGACGCATCTCGCCCTCGTCCAGCTCACCCAGCTTGGAGAGGTCGATCTCCTCGATCAGTTTCGCGTGCAGCCGCAGGCGCATGTCCAGCATGTCGTCCTGGGCCTGGGTGGGTGCGATGACGGGCTCTGGCGCCGGCGCAACCACGGCCAGGGCGGCTGTCGCCGCGGGCGGGACCGGACCTGGCGCGGCGTCGGGCGTCGCCGCGCGGCGCAGGGAGAAGCGGCCCATCAGGCCACCCGCAGGTCTTGGGGATGCGACCCGGCCGGCGCGGCGATCAGACGGTCGACCAGGTCGGCCACATCCTTGACGATGCGCGATTTGGGCCGGTGCTCGCTGATCGGCCCGCCGAGATTGGCCGAGGCCGCCGCCGCCTCCCAGTCGGAGGTGATGCCCCCGGCGGCGCGACGGCCCATGGCCTTCTCCGCCTCCGCTATCGACGGCGCGGGCCCGAAGACCCGTTTGGCCAGCCGGTTGAGCACGATGCGGGGCGGCGGGCCGCCGGGCAGGTCGTTCTCGATCTCCGCCGCCAGCGACCGGGCGGCCAACAGGGCGGGCACGGTCAGCTCGGACACCACCAGCAGTTCGTCCGACCCGGCCAGCACGTCGAGCGTCCAGGACCGCCGGTGGCGGGGGGCGTCGACCACGATCGCGTCATAGACCTGGCAGGCGACCTCCAGCAGCCTGAGCACCGCGTCCGCCGACGTGGTGTCATAGGCATGGGGATCGCGGGCCGAGGCCAGCAGGTCGACACCCCCCGGCGCGCCGGACACGAAGGCGTCCAGAAGCTGGGGATCAATCCGGTCCGCGGCCTGGGAGGCGCGGCTGAGCAGCATGTTGGCCGGCGCGCCCAGATAGGCGGCGGCCGCGCCGTCGGCCAGGTTCAGGTCGATCAGGCAGACCCGGCGCGGACCCGGCAGGCGCTGGGCCAGGGCGCAGGCCGTCTCGATGGCCAGCGTCGTCGCGCCCGCCCCGCCGACCGCGCCCATGATGGTCCAGCAGCGTGACGGCGCGTTCAGCGTCGGCGCGGCCAGGGGGGAGACGAGCGGCGCGGCAGCGGCGACCAGGTCGGCGGCGGTGAAGGGCGCCTCGAGCACGTCCGACCGAGGCAGGCGCATCAGATTGCGCACCAGTCCCGCCGGCAGGTGGTCTCCGGTCAGCAGGGCAGGCGGCGGCGACGACCCGGCGCCGAGGGCGGCGATGGCCGCCGAGAGGGCCTCCGGTTCGCACGCGCCCGCCTCGATGAGGATCAGGTCGGGCGCCTCGCCGAATGCCCAGCGGGCCTGCAGGCGTTCGATCCCGGTGGTCTGCAGGGCAGCCTCCCGGAAGGCCAGGCCGGCCAGTTCGGTCAGCCCCGTCCCGACGATCAGAATGCGGCGTCCAGCGAAACTCATGTCAGCGCCTCAGGGAAGGGGACGGTAGGCGTCGGCGGGCGGCGCCTTGATCGGCCGGTCCAGCGCGATGCCCTTCAGGATCAGGTCGATGGCGCTGGCCTCGCCGGCCCCCTCGAACGGATCGGGGGCCAGGGCCCGGCTCTCGACGGCCGTCGTCAGGCGCGGCGTGACCAGGATGACCAGCTCGGTCTCGGCCTTCTTCCAGCGCGCGGAGCGGAACAGGGAGCCCAGGACCGGCACATCGCCGACCCACGGCAGCTGACGCATAGAGTTGGCGTAATCCTGCTGGAACAGGCCGGCGATGGCGAAGGTCTCAGTGTCCTTCAGCTCGACCGTGGTGGCGGCGCGGCGGACCAGCAGGCCCGGCACCTCGACTCCGGCGAGGCGCAGGCTGGCGCGGCTGTCCAGCTGGCTGACCTCGGGCGACACCTTCAGCCGGATCAGGCCGCTGTCCTGGACGGTCGGGGTGAACTTCAGCGTCACCCCGAACGGCTTGAACTGGATGGTGATCTCGCCCTGGCCGTTGGGCACGGGATAGGGAAACTCGCCGCCGGCCAGGAAGGTGGCCTCCTCGCCGGAAATGGCGGCCAGGTTCGGCCGGGCCAGGGTGCGGATAACGCCCTTCTCCTCCAGGGCCCGCAGGGTGGCCTCGATGGTGGTCGGGCCGACGTTGGTGGAGATCCCCAGCGTGCCCTGGGCGGCGTTGACGCCGATCAGGCCCGTGCCTGACCCGAAGACGATGCCGGAGTTGTTGGCGATGTCGACGTTGATGCCGAAATCCTTCAGCGAACTCCGACTCGCCTCGATGATCCGGACCTCCAGCATCACCTGCTGGGCCGCCTCGACGGTCAGCTCGGAGCTGACCCCGCCGGGGGCGTACTTCTCGGCGATGCCCTTTGCGCGGCTGGCGGCCGAACTGGTGGACACCTGACCCGACAGCATCACGCCGCCGGCCAGGGCCGAGACGCGGATCGGCTCGCCGGGCAGGGCGGAACCGAGGTCGGCCTGCAGCAACTCGATGTCCTGGCCGACCCGGACGTCGATCACCTCGATCAGGCGGTGATTGGCGTCGTAGATCAGGATGTTGGTCGTGCCGAGCGCCTTGCCGCGCATATAGACGCTGCGGTCGGTGTTGGCGACGATCTGGGCGATGTCGGGCTGGGCGACGACGATCTCGCCGGCGGCGGCCATGAGGCGGAAGGCCGCCGACTTGTCCTTGGGCACCGTGATCGTGCGGCTGGGCGCCATCTCGCCGATCAGGCTGGACGAGACGAAGGACTGGGCGAGGGCCGGGACGGCGGGCGCGCAGGCGAGCGCGGCCGCGCACAGGATGGCGATGCGGCGCATGGTCAGCTCCCGAGGCGTTCGGTGGGGACGTTGACGACGGTCTTGCGGTCGCCCTCGGTGACGGTCAGGCCGCGCGCGGGCGGGGCTGCCGGTCGGGCGGTGGGCCGCCGCGCCGCCTTGCGGGGCGCGGCCGAGGCGGGCGGGTAGTCACCATAAAGCCCGGTGACCTCGCGGGCCGTCATCGGCCGAACCTCGACGATCTCGGTGGAGCCCGAGCGGCGGAGCGCCAGCGACAGGGTCCCGGCCTGGCCGGCCACCGCCAGCTTGCCGGCGTCCTCGACGCTGACCTCCAGGGTCGCCGTCGACGGCTCGAACTTCTCGACCGAGGCGGGGTCTGCGACCATGTCCATGCCCAGGACGCGGACGTTCTGCAGCACCAGGGAGGAGACGATGACGCGGTTACCTTCCGCCCCCTCCACGCCGGGCGCGGCGAGGGCGCGGGCCAGCAGCACATCGACCCGGTCGCCGGGCAGGACGTGTCCGCCGCCGCCGGCCACCTCGTTGACCTTGATGGTGTAGGCCCGCATGCCCGGGTCGATCAGCGCCGCCACCGAGGGCTTGATGCCGGGGCCGCTGACCTTGGACGGCAGCAGGGCTTCGCGCGGGGCCAGGGCGGCCAGGGTGACCGGCCCGCCGCCGTCGCGGCCGAGCACCTGGTCGATCGAGGTGAAGGCGCCCTCCGGCATTGAGGCGGCCGGGACCTTGATCAGGGTGAGGTTCCTGGCCTCCAGCTTTGTCCCGAACGGAACGGCCGCGCTGGCCGCAACGATGGAGGACATGGCGACCGAAGGCTGGGCCGCGGCCCTGGACGGGCCGGATTGGGCGTTGGGCAACCAGACCTTGGCCACGAACAGGGCGCCGACCCCCAGGAGGGCGGACGCGCCAAGGCTGGCGATGGTGGCGACACGCATACAGCGGACCCCGAATATCGAGCGTCGGTTTTCGACACTCTTCCCCGAACTTGAATCGAGATTGCGGAGTCAGCACTTGAAATATATTCAACGAATACACTGAACGTGTGTAAACGCTATGCAAGATCGAAGTATTAGCCTTAACGGTTATCAACCGTGATCAGCGCTGGTGACGCCGAACACCTGCGACCCAGGAGCCCGCCACGGCCCGGTCGTCTCCCAGGATCATCAACGCCATCAGGATGTCGGCCAGATCGGTCACGCCGTTTAGCCGGCGCGCGAGCAGCGGCGTAGCCGCCAGATCCAGCGCGACGAAGTCAGCCTCGCGTCCGGGCTCAAAGCCGCCGATGCGGTCGGCAAGGCCCAGAGCCCGCGCCCCGCCAAGCGTCGCCAGATAGAAGGCGCGCAGCGGATCAAGCGTGGCGCCGCGCAGCTGGGCGACCTGCATCGCCAGACCCGCCGTTCGCGGGATCGAGAAGCTTGTTCCCGCCCCGACGTCCGATCCCAGCGCCGTCCTCACGCCATGGGCGTCGGCGCGGGCGAGGTCGAACAGGCCGCTGCCCAGGAACAGGTTGGAGCTCGGACAGTGGGCGATCACGGCTCCGGTGGCCGCCATCCTGTACAGGGACCGGTCGGTCATGTGGACGCAGTGGGCGAACACCGAGCGCGGGCCGACCAGTCCGAAGCGGTCGTAGACGGCGAGATAGTCGCGGTCCGGGAACCGCTCGGCCACCAGCGCCAGCTCGCGCGGCGTCTCGGCCAGATGGGTCTGCATCCAGACGTGGTCGTGCCGCGCCAGCAGCGCGCCCGCCGAGGCCAGCTGGGCGTCGCTGGACGACAGGGCGAAGCGCGGGGTGACGGCGTAGCCGAGCCGGCCCCGGGATCCCCAGGCGCGGATCAGCGCCTCGGTCCCGGCCTCGCCGTCCCCGCAGGTCTCGTTCAGGCCCTCGGGGCCCAGGTCCATCATCGACTTGCCGGCGATCAGCCGCATGTTCCGGGTCAGCGCCGCCTCGAACAGGGCGGCGGTCGCCTCGGGGTGGACGCTGCCGAACACCATCGCCGTGGTCGTGCCGTTGCGCAGCAGCTCATCCAGGAAGGCCTCCGCCACCTCCCGCGCGTGGGCCGGGTCGGAGAAAGCCCGCTCGGCGGGAAACGTGCTGCGCTCCAGCCAGTCCAGCAGCGTGCCGCCCGGCGCGCCGATCATGTCGGTCTGCGGGAAGTGGACGTGGGCGTCGACGAAGCCGGGGGTCAGCAGGCAGCCGGGCAGGACCTCGACCGTGACATCGCCGGCCAGCTCAGGCGACAGCGCCGCCCAGTCGCCGGCGGCCGCCACATGACCGTCCTCGACAACCAGCAGGCCGTCCGGATGGTGCACGCAGGCCGCTTCGCCGCTCACGCGCGGGTCGTCGACCATCCAGGCGAGAGCGGCGCGCCAGGCGCGAACATCGGACATGGCGGTATCTGGCGGATGTTGCGGCGAAGAGGCAAGCGGCCGACCGCTCCCGGCGGGCGGGAGACGCGTGAGGCTACTCCCCGCCCATCTTCAGGTGGATTTCCTCGGCGAAGTCCGGGAAGGGCGGCGGAGCGTACTTCAGGCCCCCCATCCGGCCGGCGACGCATTGCGCGATCGGGTGGTCGCTGGTGTGCCGGATGGCCTCGAAGGCGCCGGCCTTGAAGCTGAGCACGACGGTGAAGTCGGGCCGCCCGGCGGTGTTGGCGCCGGGCGCGCAGGCCTCGAAGATCGGCGGCATGGCCTTGGCCAGCGGCGGGTAGAGCCGGTTGAGGCGGTACATCTGCGCCTGGGAATCCTTCTCGTACTTCTCCGCCCGGGCCATGGCCTCGGCATAGGCGAGCGCGGTGTCGGGCGCGGCGGCGAGGATGCCGGTGGCGATGAGGGCGGACAGGATCAAGACGCGGTCTCCGGCGGAAGCCTCACCTCTACCGGGACAGATGGCGACAGCAAGGCCGCTTGCCCCCCTCCGCCTCACGGGCCTAATGCGATCCTCATGCAAGAGAGCGAAAACCTCATCGAGACCCTGTCCCTCGAACCGATCGAGATGAACCTGTTCCGGGGCGTCTCGCCGAACGACGGATTTCCGAGGATCTTCGGCGGGCTGGTCATCGCCCAGGCGCTGATGGCGGCCTACGAGACGGTCGAGGACCGGGTCTGCCACAGCCTGCACGCCTACTTCATCCGGCCGGGCGACGTGAGCATTCCGGTGCTCTACGAGGTCGACCGCTCGCGCGACGGCGGCACCTTCACGACCCGTCGGGTCATCGCCATCCAGAACGGCAAGCAGATCTTCAACCTGGCCGCCTCGTTCCAGGTGATGGAGGAAGGTCTGGAGTACCAGTCGACCATGCCGGCCCATCCCTCGCCCGAGTCGGTGGCGACCGAGATGGAGCAGGCGCTGGCCGAGAACCGCGATATCCCGGCCCAGATGATCGAGCACATGAAGCGCCGCCCGGTCGAGGTGCGCTGGCCCGACCCGCAGAACATGTTCAGCCCGGTCCCCAAGCCGCCGCGCAAGCAGGTGTGGATGCGGGCCAAGGCGCCGATCGGCGACTCCATCAAGCTGCAGCAGGCGGCGCTGGCCTACGCCTCCGACATGGCCTTCATGGAAACCGCCCTGCGGGTCCACGGCCTGACCTGGCGCACCCGCGGCCTGCAGTCGGCCAGCCTGGACCACGCCATGTGGTTCCACCGCCCGACCGACTTCAACGAGTGGATGCTGTTCGACCAGGACTGCCCCTCGACCTCGCAGGGTCGCGGCTTCATCCGCGGCGAGATGTACACCCGCGACGGCGTGCTGGCCGCGTCCGTGACGCAGGAATGCCTGATGCGGGTGAAGACTTAGGGGCGGCACTCCTCTCCGGCGCGGAGGGGAGGGTTCATCAGGCCTCTTCCATCGTCCGCTCGGCCTTCGCCGCCGCCGGCTTGCCGTCATAGATGAACTCCGGCGCGTCGAGCTCGACCTTCGGCAGGACGTCCTTTTCCATCCAGTAGTCCTGGCTGTGCTGCCACTCCGGCTTGGCGCCGCGGCGAGGCAGCAGGTGCATGCCGCGCTGCAGATAGCCGGGATTGAAGTTCTCGCTGTCGATCCAGTCGAGCAGCGGCATGTCCTTGTCTTCCGGCCGCAGCGCCACCTCGACCCGTTTGGCGCCCTTCTCGTCCATGTGCTTCAGCAGGCGGCAGACGAAGTCGCCCAGCAGGTCCGCGCGCAGCGTCCAGCTGGCCCGGAAGTAGCCGAACACCCAGACCATGTTGGGCACGCCGGTGAACATCATGCCGCGGTATGTGACCGTCTTGCCGAAATCGAGGGGTTTGCCGTCGATCTGGAAGTCGATGTCGCCCAGGACGTTGAGGTTGAAGCCGGTGGCGGTGACGATGATGTCGGCCTCCAGCTCCTGGCCCGACTTCAGCAGGATGCCCTTCTCGGTGAAGCGGTCGATGTGGTCGGTGACAACCGAGGCCTTGCCCTCGCGGACGCCCTGGAACAGGTCGCCGTCCGGCACGAAGGCGATGCGCTGGCGCCAGGGGCGATAGGTCGGGGTGAAATGCTCCTTCAGCATCTCCTCGTCGCCGCCCAGGCACATGCGGACGCCTTCGAGCAGCTCGTTCTTGACCGTCTCGGCCTCTTCGAAGGAGCGCTTTGTGAACAGCGCCTGGTCGTGCAGCAGCTTGCGGCGGACGATCTCGTGGGTCCAGGCCGGGTCGATGTCCAGCTCGCGCAGGATGTCTGCCAGCTCGTTGGCGTTGCGGCCGGGGATGAAATAGGTCGGCGACCGCTGCAGCAGGGTGACATGGGCGCAGTCGGCGGCGATGGCCGGCACGACGGTGGCCGCCGTGGCGCCCGAACCAATGACCAGCACCTTCTTGTTCCTGTAGTCGAGGTCCTCCGGCCAGGTCTGCGGATGGATGATCTGGCCCTTGAAGTCGGCCATGCCCTCCCACTCGGGGGTGTAGCCCTCGCCCTGGCGGTAGTAGCCCTGGCACATCCACAGGAAGCCGGCGGTGAAGGTGACGCTTTCGCCGGTGTCGGCGCGGGTCGCCTCGATGGTCCAGAGGTTGTCGGCGCTCGACCAGCGGGCCTTGGCGATGCGGTGGCCGTAGCGGATGTGCCGGGCCAGATCGTCTTCCTCGATCACCTCGCCCATGTAGCGGAGGATCTCGCCGGCGGTGGCGATCGGGGCGCCCGTCCAGGGCTTGAAGCGGTATCCGAAGGTGTAGAGATCACTGTCGGACCGGATGCCTGGATACCTGTGGGTCAGCCAGGTGCCGCCGAAATCCTCAAGCGCCTCCAGGACCACATAGGTCTTGTCCGGCTGCTGGTGCTTCAGGTGCCAGGCGGCGCCGACGCCGGAAATCCCGGCCCCCACGATCAGGACGTCGAAGTGATTGGCGGCTTGCTTGGCGGTCATGGCGTGCTCCGAACCCGGTCCCTCGGGAACGCCGCCTCAGATCCCAACCAGCGGGTCTGATGGTCGCGGGCCGATGGACACGGCTCCTTCCTGCGTTCCTCGGGCGGCAGCCTAGCCCAGGAAGTCCTGCTTTCGTTGATCGAAATCAACGAAAGTGATCATTGTTCATAAAAGGTGGGAGCGAGACTCGTCCCCATCAACACCGCCCCACGTCATGGCCCGACTTGTTCGGGCCAGCCATGCCTGGTGACCAGGTGCGATGTGCGCCGAAGGCTCGAGGCGCCTGTGGACAGGCCGTGTTTGTGGGTGGCCCGAACAAGTCGGGCCATGGCGAAGAACATCCGGGCGCAGTGCCGCACTCAAGTGATCGACGGTCTACTCGACCTCAGCCGGTCGCACGGCGACGATGTGACCCTCGGCGATCCTCACCTCGGGCACGGCCTCGCGGGTGAAGGGCAGGTACCAGGTGGCGCCGCCCTCTTCAGGGGTGATCTCGAGAATGTCGCCGGCTCCGAAGTCCTGCACCGACTTGACCTTGCCGACCGGCGCGCCGGCGGGGTCAACCACGGCCAGGCCGATCAGGTCGGCGAGGTAGAACTCGTCCTCGTCCGGTTCGGGCAGGGCGTCGCGGGCCACGAAGAGGCGCAGGCCGCGCAGGGCGTCGGCCTGTTCCTTGGTCTCCACGCCTTCGCAACGGCAGATCAGGCCGCCCTTGGCCTCGCGCGCGGTCGTGATGACGAGGGCGGGTGAGCCGTCCTGGCGCTTCAGCGCGCGGAAGCGCGCCAGGGCGAGGGGCTCTTCGGTGAAGGCGGCGATCCGCACTTCGCCACGGACGCCGAAGGCGCCCGCGACCCGGCCGACAGCAAGGAGGCGGTCATTGCTCATGGTAGCCGGTCCCGGTCGCCGTCATCCCCGCCGCACGGGCGAGGATGACGACGGCGGGGTTAGCCTCAGGCCTTTTCTTCAGCCGGGGCTTCTTCAGCGGCGGCTTCGGCGGCCGGAGCCTCTTCAGCGGCGGCTTCCGGAGCGGCTTCTTCAGCGGCGGCTTCGACCGGGGCTTCCACTTCGGGTTCCGGTTCCGGAGCCGGCGGGTTGGCGGCCAGTTCGGCGGCGGCGGCGGCGCGGTCGGCTTCACGCTGGGCGCGTTCGGCGGCGCGTTCCTCAGCCTTCTTGCCGGGCTTGCCCTTGGTCGGGTTGTTGCCGTGGGCCCATTGGCCGACGCCTTCGGCGGCCAGGAAGCGGGCGACGCGGTCGGTCGGCTGGGCGCCCTTGGCGATCCAGGCCTGGATCGACTCGAGCTTCAGCACCACGCGGGGCGCCGGGCCGTCCTTGGGCAGGAGCGGGTTGTAGGTGCCGACCTTCTCGATGAAGCGGCCGTCGCGGGGCGAGTGGCTGTCAGCGACGACGATCGAGTAGTAGGGGCGCTTCTTGGCGCCGCCACGGGCGAGACGGATCTTCAGCATTTCGGGTAGTCCTCTGGTCTTGTCTATTTCTTGAAGGGGTTGAAACCGGGAGGCAGCGAGGGGCCGCCGAGGCCCGGAAGCCCTCCCGGGGTGGGTGCGCCGCCGCCCAGGCCCTGAAGCCTCTGCTGCAGCTGTTCGAGTTCCTTGGGGTCCGGAGCGGCCTGCTTGCCGCCCCCGAGGTTTTTCAGGCGATCGTTGCCGCCGCCGCCCAGCATTGAGGCCATGCGGGCCAGGCCCGCGCCGCCGTTGCGGGTCATCATCTTCATGGCGTCGGCCATCTGCCGGTGCTGCTTGAGCAGGCGGTTGACCTCGCTGACCTCGACCCCGGCGCCGGCCGCGATGCGGCGCTTGCGCGAGGCGGCCAGGATGTCGGGCTTGCGCCGCTCCTGCCTGGTCATCGAGCCGATGATGGCGCGTTGCCGCTTGATCATCCGGTCGTCCATGCCGGACTCGGCGATCTGCTTCTTCATCTTCTGGACGCCGGGCAGCATGCCCATCAGGCCTTCCATGCCGCCCATCTTTTCCATCTGGGCCAGCTGGTCGGACATCATCTCCAGGTCGAACTGACCCTTGGCCAGCTTGCGGGCCATGGCCTCGGTCTTGGCCTGGTCGAGGTCCTGGGCGGCCTTCTCGACCAGGGCGACCACGTCGCCCTGACCCAGGATGCGGCCGGCCACGCGGCGGGCGTCGAAGACGTCGAGCGCCTCGACCTTCTCGCCGGCGCCGAGGAACTTGATCGGCAGGCCGGTGACGGCCCGCATCGACAGGGCCGCGCCGCCGCGCCCGTCGCCGTCGGCGCGGGTCAGCACCAGCCCGGTCAGCGGCAGGCGCTCGTGGAAGGCGCGGGCGGTGCGCACCGCGTCCTGGCCGGTCAGGCTGTCGGCGACCAGCAGGGTCTCGGTGGGCGAGGCGATCTGCGCGATCTGCGCCGCCTCGCTCATCATCTGCTCGTCCAGCGTGGTGCGGCCGGCGGTGTCGAGGATCAGGACGTCGTAGCCCGACAGCTTCGCCGCCTGCACGGCCCGTCGGGCGATGTCGACGGCGCTCTGGCCGGCGACGATCGGCAGGGTGTCGACGCCGATCTGGGTTCCCAGCGTGGCCAGCTGCTCCATCGCCGCCGGGCGGCGGGTGTCGAGCGAGGCCATCAGGACCTTCTGACGGTCCATCTTCGTCAGCCGCAGCGCCAGTTTGGCGGCGGTGGTGGTCTTGCCCGAGCCCTGCAGGCCGGCCATCAGGATGATCGAAGGCGGGTTCAGCGCCAGCTGCAGGCCGGTCGGCTCCTCGCCGCCCAGCATCTCGACCAGGCCGTCGTAGACGATCTTCACCACCTGGTCGGCGGGGCGGATCGAGCGGATCACCGCCTCGCCGAGCGCGCTTTCGCGGGCCTTGGCGATGAAGTCCTTGACCACCGGCAGGGCGACGTCCGCCTCGAGCAGCGCGACGCGAACCTCGCGCAGCGCCTCGTCGATGTCCTTCTCGCCGAGCACGCCGCGCCCGGAGAGCCGATCGAACACGCCGCCAAGTCGTTCTGTAAGGCCTTCGAACATTCGGGTTCTGAACCGTCATCCCAGGTCGGATGGCCCAAACGCAATTCGCCCCCGTGGACGCTCACGTCGACGGGGGGCCTCGCCGTCCTCGTCCTGCCATGAAGTCCGGCCGGGGTCGTGACGGTAGAGGGCGCTGAACTGCATCTGCGCCGGAAGGCGGGCCTTATGCGCGGAAAGGGCCGGGAAATCAAGGCGGACGAGTCGGGGTCGCGTCTTGATCCGCCCGGACAGGAAAGGGCCGCGGCTCTTTCGAACCGCGGCCCCTGTATCGGGTCTAGTTGGTCGGGAAGCCCCGGACCTTGAGCAGCGCCTTCACGTCCGGATCACGGCCGCGGAAGCGGCGATAGGCGTCGGCCCGGTCGGTGGTGTTGCCCTCGGCCAGGATGATCGCCTTGTAGCGCTTGGCGATGTCCGGATTGAAGACGTCGCCCGACTCCTCGAAGTAGGCCCAGGTGTCGGCGTCCATCACTTCCGACCACAGGTAGGAGTAGTAGCCGGCCGAGTAGGCGTCGGAGGTGAACAGGTGATTGAACTGCGGCAGGCGGTGCCGCATCACGATCTCCTTGGGCATCCCGAGCCGGGCGAGGCTTTCCCGCTCGAAGGCGTCGATGTCGGCCGGCGGCGTGGCCTGGGTGTGCAGGTCCATGTCGACCAGGGCCGAGGACAGGAAGCTGACCGTGGCATAGCCCTGGTTGAAGGTGCCCGAAGCCTCGATCTTGTCGACCAGGGACTGCGGCATCGGCTGACCGGTTTCGACATGCTTCATGAAGCCGTCGAGAATCGGCCGGCTCAGCACCCAGTGCTCGTGAACCTGCGAGGGGTACTCGACGTAGTCGCGGGGCGTGTTGCCCAGCGCCGGATAGGTGACCGTCGAGGACAGGTAGTGCAGGGCGTGGCCGAACTCGTGGAACAGGGTCTGCGCGTCATCCAGCGAGATCAGCAGCGGCTGGCCGGCCTCGGCCTTGATGAAGTTGTTGTTGTTCGAGGCCAGCACGTTCTCGGCGCCGTCGTAGGTCGAGTGCGCGCGGTAGGTGGTCATCCAGGCGCCTGAGCGCTTCCCCGGGCGGGCGAAGTCGTCGGAGTAGAACAGACCGATGTGCCGGCCGCTGGCCTTGTCCTTGACCTCGAAGATCTCGACGTCGGGATGGAAGCCCGGGACGGTCCCGGCGGCCAGCGGGATGAAGTCGAAGCCGTACAGGCGTTCGGCCATGTAGAAGGCGCCGCGCTTGACGTTGTTGAGCTCGAAGTAGGGTTTCATCTCGTTGGCGTCGAGGTCGTACTTCGCCTTCCGGACCTTCTCGGCGTAGTAGAGATAGTCCCAGGGCTCGATGTCATGTCCGGCGATCTGGCGCATGTCGGCCACTTCCTCGACGACGCGCGCCTTGGCCGGGGCCCAGACGCGGTTCATCAGATCCATCGCCTTGGCCGGCGTCTTGGCCATGGTGTCCTGCATCCGCCAGTCGGCGTGGTGGGCGAAGCCCAGCAGCTTCGCCCGTTCGGACCGCAGCTTCACGATCTGGGCGACGGTGGCGTTGGTGTCGTTGGCGTCGCCGTTGTCGCCACGGTTCACGAACTTGCGCCAGACCTGCTCGCGAAGGCCCCGGTCGTTGGCGAAGGTCAGGAAAGGATCGACGCTGGAGCGGGTGTTGACGATCACCCAGCCGGCGACGTTGCGACTCTTGGCTGCCGCTGCCGCTGCGGCCTTGTTCGAGCTCGGGAGACCGGCCGTGCCGGCCTCGGTCGGGATCACCGTCCAGGTCTTCTCATCAGCGACGACCTTCTGCCCGAAGCTGGTGAAGACGTTGGACAGCGCGGTGTTGATGCGACCCAGTTCGGCCTTGCCCGCCGCGTCCAGCGCCGCGCCGTTGCGAACGAAGCTGTCGCGGCTGCGGGTGGCCACACGGGTCTGTTCGGCGGTCAGGCCGGCGGCCCCGGCGCCGTCGGCCACGGCCTTGACGCGCTTGAACAGCGCCTCGTTGAAAGTGATCTCGTCACTGGCCGCCGACAGCAGGGGCGACACTTCGGTGTCGATGGCCTCGTAGTCGCTCGAGCCGATGTTGCTGGTCATCACGCCGAAGATCGACAGGGCGCGGTCCAGCGGCGCGCCGGCCATCTGCATGGCGACCAGGGTGTTGGCGAAGGTCGGCGGCGCGGGATTGTTGGCGATCGCCAGAAACTCGGCGCGCTGCAGCTCGATCCCCTCGAGGATGGCCTCGCGCAGCTTGGGAGCCGTCACCTTGTCCCACGGGGGCACGCCGCCATAGGGGCCGGTCCAGGTCTGCAGGAGTTCAGCCTTGGGCGTCTGCTTCGGCAGCACGGCGCGGGCGACGGCGGCGTCTTCAGCCAGCGTGGTGGAAGCGGCGCCGCCTCCGATGAACCCGCGAGCCGAGGCGCAGCCGGAAAGGGCGAAGAGGCTTGCGCCCCCGATGAGAAGTTCACGTCGGTGCATGATCGCTCCGTGATCGAAAAAAGCTTTGGTCCGGACCCTAGGCGCATTCCGCCCGGAGGTCACCTGAACGGACTGTAATGACCTTCATGTGCTTCCGTTAGGCGAAGCGGACCTCTAAAGCGGACGTCATGTCCATCGGCGTCTTTGATTCCGGCGTGGGCGGCCTGTCCGTCCACCGCGCGCTCGTCGAGCGCTTCGCAGCGGCTGACTTCATCTATCTCGCCGATCAGGCCAATGCCCCCTATGGCGGCCGCCCGGGCGAGGAGATCGTAGCGCTGACCAAAGCGGGCTGCGTCCGCCTGTTCGAAGCCGGGGCGAGCGTGATCGTTCTGGCCTGTAACACCGCATCGGCCATCGCCCTTCGCCGACTGCAACAGTCCTGGCTGCCCGGCTACAGGCGCGAGACCGGACGGGCGCTGAACGTGCTGGGGATCATTGTCCCGACCATCGAGGCCGCCACCGGCCTGCCCTGGGAGCACGAGGCCGAGCGCCGCGGCGAGCAGGTTCAGAAGGTCGATGTGCTGGGCGTCTTCTCCACGCCGGGCACGGCCGGCAGCCGGGTGTTCGAGATCGAGATCGACAAGCGCAAGCAGGATCTGGCGGTATTCTCCGAACCCTGTCCCAATCTCGCCAGGCTGATCGAGCAGGACGCGTCGCGCGCGGTTCTGGCGGCCGAGATCGCCGGCCATGTCGACGCCCTGCGACGCCGTATCGGCCGCCATCCGGACCGGGCCGTCCTGGGCTGCACCCACTACGAGATCCTCGCAGACCTGTTCCGCGAGGCCCTGCCGCCGGGCACGCCGCTGATCCACCAGCCGGACTCCACCGCCGACGCCCTGGCCCGCTATTTCGAACGGCACCCGGAGTATGACCTGGGGTCGGCAGGCGGCCGGAGGTTCCTCACCACCGGCACGCCCGGCCCGCAGAACGATCTGGTCGCCGCCTTCTGGGGCGCGCCGCTGGCGTTCGAGGCGGCATAGGGCCGGCGCGAACCCGGCCTCACGTCTCGTGGGGCGCCCTTACCGGTTCGCTGGCGGTGCGCAGCAGCTGCGCTTCCGGGAAGAAGAAGGTCACGACCGGGATCAGAAGCGCGGCGACGACCAGGCAGGCGACGGAAAGTCCGAAAGTCCAAAGCATGTCGTGCCGATCTCGGAGGGCGCGCCAGGCCGGAGCGGTTCGACCGCCGGGGCGGTTCGCTCTCGACGGCGGCCTTTACTGCCTAACCGATGCGGGGCTTCGAGGTTCCAGTCGCCAGCAAGGCCGGGAGCTCCTCGCCCGTTCGGGGGCTGGGGCGAGGAGCTCCCGGGCCACGCGGCCCCCTGGGGGGCAGACCGCGTGGTTGGACCGGATCGGCGCAGACGGTGGGCGCCGGACAGGGACGAAAACAGGTGGCGACACGGTACAAATCCAATCGATCTTTCTTTTCGAATCCATAGAACGGGTCATTGTCTCGGGGCGGGACGGGGTCTATCGTCGGCCATGCTCCCCACCCTGCGACAGCTCCAGTATCTCCGGCTCCTGTCCGACCACGGCTCGTTCAGCCGGGCGGCGGAGGCGGCCCATGTGACCCAGCCCACGCTGTCGGCGGGCATCGCCGAACTGGAGAAGATCCTCGGCGCCCCGGTCGTCGACCGCGCCCGCTCCGGCGTGATCCTGACCGCCGCCGGCGAAGAGGCGGTCCGCCGCGCCCGCGTCATCCTCGATCAGGCCGAGGACCTGGTGCAGGCCGCCCAGGGCGCCGGCCAGCCACTGAGCGGGCGGTTCAGGCTGGGCGTCATCCCGACTATCGCCCCGTTCCTGCTGCCGCGCGCGCTGCCGGTGCTGCGCACGACGTTTCCCAAGCTGCGGCTGTTCCTGCGCGAGGACCTGACCCACCGGCTGATCGCGTCCCTGCGGGCGGGCGCCCTGGATGCGGCCCTGATCGCGCTTCCCTACGACATGGCGGGCCTGAACTGGGCCCATGTCGCCGACGATGAGCTGCTGGCCGCCGTCCCCGACGGTCACCCGATCCTGGGCAAGTCCAACCGCATCAATCCCGAGAGCCTGGCCCCCAAGGACCTGATCCTGCTAGAAGATGGCCACTGCCTGCGCGACCACGCCCTGGCCGCCTGCGGGCTGGAGCCGCCGAGGTCGACGGACGAGGAGACCTTCGCCGCCACCTCCCTGCCGACCCTGGTGCAGATGGTCGGCTCGGGCCTGGGGGTCTCGTTCCTGCCGGCTATGGCCGTCAACGCCGGCCTGACCGAGCACGTCAACGTCACCACCCGCCCCCTTCAGGCCGAACACCCCAGCCGCGAGATCGTCGTCGCCTGGCGCGCCGGCTCCAGCCGCGCGGCGGAGGGCCGGCTGCTGGCGGAGGTGCTGCAGGCGGTGTGAGGCCTAAAGCAGGTTCCGGCTGATCAGGCTGCGGGCGGTGTCGACGATCATCGCCTCATTGCTCCTCGGCGCCCAGCCGAGCACGTCGACGGCCTTGGCCGACGAGCAGGGCCGGTGCTTGTCGAGCTCGAACAGGCGATCGCGAACCAGCGGATCGAACGTCGCGGCCAGGCGGATCACCCAGTTGGGCACGCCGCGGGTCGGGACCTTTCGGGACTCGCCGGGCAGCTGCGCGTGCAGCACGGCGGCGATGTCCTTCATCCAGAAGAACGGGCCGGCGCCCAGGAACCGCTCGCCCGGCGCCGCCGGGTGGGTCATGGCGCGCACATGCAGATCGGCGATGTCGCGCACATCGACCAGCGGCCAGCCGAAGCGCGGCAGGCCCGGCAGGTCGCCCTGCAAAAGCTTGCGGACGATCTCGATGGAGGCCGAGAAGTCGCTGCCCAGCACCGGGCCGAGCACCGCGCCCGGACAGACAGTGGTCAGTTCCAGCGCGCCGCCCTCGGCCCCGTGCCAGGCCCAGGCGGCCCGCTCGGCGATGGTCTTGGAGCGCTCGTAGGCCGAGGTGTCCTTGCGGTTGGTCTCGTCGGACCAGTCCGCTTCGGTGAACGGGACGTCGCGGCTGCCCCGACCATAGCAGATGGCCGCCGTCGAGGCCGTCATCACCACCCGTTTCACGCCGGCGTCGCGGGCCGCCTTCAGGACGCGCAAGGCGCCGTCGCGGGCCGGTCGGACCAGTTCGTCGTCATCCTTCGGATTGGAGGTCGGCAGCGGCGATGCGACATGAAGAACGTAGTCACAGCCCGCGACCGCGTCCGGCCAGCCGGCGTCGGCGTTGAGGTCGGCCGCCACGAAGGACAGCTGGTCGCCCAGATTGATGAGCTGCGACAGCGCCGCGCGAACCTCGGCCTCGCGCGACAGCGACCGCACCGTCGTGCGGACGCGCCAGCCCTCGCTGATCAGGTGTGCAATACAGAAGCCCGCTATGTAGCCTGAGCCTCCCGTGACCAGCACTGTTCCGCGTTCGATCATGACGAGCCTCCTAGCGTGAGATCACAGGACATGACACATTACGCACAAGATGTCTAATTCGTCAGATCAAAATCGGCAGCGGGCGCTGGAGGCCGCACGTGACGTGTTTGCCCGCTATGGCTTCCAGCGGGCGGGCATGGCCGACATCGCCCGCGAGGCCGGGGTGTCCCGCCCGGCCCTCTATGTCTGGTTCGACAACAAGGCAGCGCTGTTCAAGGCGCTGGCCGAGCATCTGAAGGACGAGGCCCTGACCGGCGCGCGCGAGGCCTGGCGGGACGATGCGGATTTCACGACGAATCTTGAGGCGACGATCCTCGCCAAGGACCTGACCTTCTTCCGTCTGCTGCATGCCTCACCGCACGGCGCGGAGCTCATGGCGGTGGATGCGACTGTGACCGCGACCATCGCCGGCGCGATGGATGCCGGCTTCGCGGCCATCCTCGCCGAACGCGCCGCGATCCTCGTCGAGCGGGGTGTTCTGGACCTCCGGGGGTTTGGCGACGCCGGCGATTTCGGGCGGACCGTTGCGTTGCTGGCCAGCGGCGTGAAGCACGAAGTTCGCGACGAGGCCGGCTATCGCGCCGGTCTGAGGGCCCTCTGCCGGCTGGTGGCCCACGCTACGGCCAGGCTCTGACCCCGGGAGGAGGCCCCGGCTTGCGCGCCGAGGCCGGATCATCCGCCCACGTCCCGACCGACACAGCTCTGTCATAAATTCATCACCCGCGCGTCTCACCCCTTGGTTACAGCGACCGGCGATTTGCAACGCGCGCCGAGACCCCGAACCGGACGGGTGCGCTCACGGGGGATATCCGATGAAGAAGTCCGCGCTGTTCGCGCTGGCGGCGCTCGCGCCGCTCGCGCTCGCCACCCAGGTTCTGGCCGCCGACGAGGCGATCGCCACCGCTGATCCGACCACCGTTGAAGAACTGATCGTCACCGGCGAGATCGTTTACCGCAACCGCACCGACGACGCCGCGCCGGTCCTGTCCTACGACCAGGGCTACTTCCAGCGCTTCGAGCCGGTCTCGGCCGGCGACGCCCTGAAGCGCGTGCCCAGCGTCACCTTCCTGTCGGACGTGCTGGAATCGGACGGCGCCCGCCTGCGCGGCCTGGACCCCGGCTACACCCAGATCCTGATCAACGGCGAACGCGTCCCCGGCGCCTCGGCCGACCGCTCCTTCTTCGTCGACCGCATCCCGGCCGAACTGCTGGAGCGCATCGAAATCATCCGTGCCCCCTCGGCCAACCGCAGCGGCGACGCCATGGCCGGCTCGCTGAACATCGTCCTGCGTGACTCGGCCAGCCTCGACGGCGGCTACGTCCGTGGCGGCGTGACCTACTACGACGACGAGGAGTTCGCCGAGAACTACGGCTTCTACTGGGGCGGCGCCCTGGGCGAAGGCCGGCTGCTGATCGGCGCCAACGTCCAGGGCCGTCGCGCGCCGAAGCTGAAGACCAGCTGGCGCTACGCCGCTCCGGGCGGCGTGCTGAACGATATCGAAGACCAGACCGACGTTCGCGACGGCACCGACTACTCGTTCAACGCCAACTACGTCACGCCGTTCGCCGGCGGCGAGCTGACGCTGGACGGCTACTTCGTCCGCACCGACCGCCTTCAGGACGAGGACTCGCTGGAGTACCGCAGCGGCCTGCGCAACAACGCCAACCTGGTGCTCATCAACGACAACGACCTCGACATCCTCACCGACAGCTGGTCGCTGCGCGGCAAGTTCGTCGTCGAGATGCTGGGCGGCGAAAGCAAGTTCAAGCTCGGCTACGCCGCCGTGACCGACGAGCAATTCGAGTTCGAGAAGGAACTGGAGTTCCTGCGCGACGCCAACCCGTTCCCCGAGGCCGACCGCTTCACGCAGGACGAGATCGACACCGACCTCGAGGACAGCGAATTCTCCGCCGAGTTCGAGCACGAGCGTGACCTGGGCGACGCCAAGCTGACCTTCGGTCTGCAGTACAACGCCAAGGACCGCGACCTCGGCCTGCTGGAAGCGCGCTCGCGCTTCTCCGTCAACCCCAACCTCAACACCAACGGCGCGAATTTCCCGGCCCCGCAAGCGTTCGTCGTGCAGAACGACGTCGACGTCAACATCGAGGAAACTCGCATCGACCCGTTCGTCATGGTGTCAGGCAAGAACGAAGGCCTGCGCTGGGAAATCGGTCTGCGCGCCGAGACCACCGAAACCAGAATCACCGACGACAGCCTTGGTGTCGCCCCGGCCGACCGCGTCACCCTGAACGACTACACGGTGCTGCTGCCGTCCGCGAACCTGCGTATCAACGTCGGCGAAGGCGGCCGGATCAACCTGTCGGCCGCCCGCACCGTGCGTCGTCCGAACTTCGACAAGCTGCAGCCGGTGCTGCTGATTGAGGAGTACGGCGACGACGACTTCATCGGCAATCCGGACCTGAAGCCGGAAACGGCCTGGGGCTTCGATATCGGCTATGAGCGTCGTCTCGGCGCCCGCGGCATCGTCGGCGTCAACTTCTTCTACCGCGACGTCTCCGACCTCATCGAGGACGTGAACACCGGTGTTGAAGGCGACGGCGGCCCGGGCACCTTCATCTACTCGGTCGACAACGTCGGCGACGGCACGGTGATGGGCCTCGAGTTCGACCTCTCCACGCCGCTGAGCTTCATCGGTCTCGACAACACCGGCGTGTTCTTCAACTACAGCTGGCTCGACAGCGAAGTCACCGACTTCGCCGGAGACCGTCTCTTCAACGGCCAGTCCGACTACGTCTACAACATCGGCTTCATCCAGGACATTCCGAGCTGGGCCGCCGCCTTCGGCGTCACCTACCGCAAGCAGGGTGACGCCTTCGACCGCTACGCCCTCGAGGAAATCGCCACCGAGTACGGCGCCGACCTGGAAGCCTTCATCGAGAAGCGCTTCGGCGAGAGCTTCGTGGTCCGCCTGACCGGCCAGAACCTGCTCGACGCGTCCAAGGACGAAGTGTTCGACAAGTTCGGCACCCTGTCCGACCAGGCCGCCCGTTCGTACGACGAGTACGAGCTGGAGAGCGAGAAGGCCGGCCCGGTGTTCCAGCTGACCGCCCGCTGGGCGTTCTAGGACAACACCGTCATGGCCCGGCTTGTCCGGGCCAGGGCTGATGACACTGTCGAAGGGGCGCGGAGCAATCCGCGCCCCTTCTTCGTGCGTGTTTCGTGCGCGTCGAACCCTCGGCAGGTGGGTCCATGACTTGCCGGACGCCCTGGCGTGAAAAAGGCCCCCGTCTCACGACGGGGGCCTTTTCTGTTCCGACGGCATAAAGCCGATCAGTCGATCAGCTGCTGGCTAAGATAGGTGAACTCCAGCGCGAAGCGGGTGGCGCTCTCCTCGAGATTGGCGGCGGCGGAGTGACCGCCATCGATGTTCTCGTAGTAGACGTAGTCGTAGCCGAGCTCTTTCATCCGCGCCGCCATCTTGCGGGCGTGACCCGGGTGGACCCGGTCGTCCTTCGTCGAGGTGCCGATGTAGGCCCTCGGGTACTTCCGGCCGGCCCTGAGGTTCGAATAGGGGTCATAGGCCGCGATCCAGGCCCGCTCCTCGGGCTTGGCCGGATCGCCGTACTCGCCGACCCAGGACGCGCCGGCGCCCATGCGGGTGTAGTTCAGCATGTCCAGCAGCGGCACCTGGATGACGATGGCGTTGTAGAGGTCCGGCCGCTGGGTCAGGGCCACGCCCATCAGCAGGCCGCCGTTGCTGCCGCCCATGGCGCCCAGGCGTCGCGGGCTGGTGATCTTGCGATCGATAAGGTCCTGCGAGACCGCGAAGAAGTCGTCGTAGACCTTCTGGCGGTCGCCCTTCAGGCCCGCCTGGTGCCAGGCCGGGCCGTACTCGCCGCCGCCGCGGATGTTGGCCACGACATAGACGCCGCCGCGCTCCAGCCACAGCTTGCCGACGGTCGCCGAGTAGCCCGGCGTCATCGACACCTGGAAGCCGCCGTAGGCGTAGAGCAGCGTCGGGGCCTGGCCGTCGTACTTCAGGTCCTTCGCCCGGACGACGAAGTAGGGGACCTTTGTGCCGTCCTTCGATGTGGCGAAGAACTGCTCGACCACATGGCCGTCGGCGTTGAACCGGGCGGGCGAGGCCTTGATCGTCTCGACCTTGCCGCTCGCCGCGTCGGCCAGCCAGTAGGTGGTCGGGGTCAGGTAGTTGGTGACGCTGACAAACAGCCGGTCATCGGTGTCGGACGCGGAGCCCAGCCCGATGGTGGCGTTGCCGGGCAGGTCCAGCGCCTTGCTGGTCCAGCCGTCGGCTGTGGGCGTGAAGACCAGCGCCTTGCCCTTCACGTCCTCGAACAGGGCGACGATCAGCCGGTTGCGGCTGACGGTGACGCCCTCGATCGACTGACGCGCCGTGGGACGAAGGATCAGCGTCGGGTGCGCCTTGCCGGGATCGGCCTTGAGCGCGGCCAGGTCGAACGCGGCGAGATCGCCCTGCTTGAGGCCGTGGGCGCCCCAGTCCTGCTCAAGGCTGAGACCAGACGGCCCTGCACCAGGCCCTGGATCGAACTCTTGAGCGGGAACGGCAGCTTCACCGGGCCCTTTTCGGTCACGAGGTAGGTCTCGCTCTCGAAGAAGCTGGTCGCGCGATTGATCATCGTCGCCTGGGCCTTGCCGTCGGCGTCGCGCAGGACGTAGCCCGAGACCGAGACATCCTCGACCGTGCCGCGGAACAGTTCCGTGGCCTCCGCGAGGGGGGCGCCACGCTTCCAGGTCTTCAGCACGAACGGGTAGCTGGACTTGGTCATCGTCCCGGCGCCCCAGTCGCGGGCGATGAGCAGGGTGTCCTTGTCGAGCCAGCCGACGTTCTGCTTGCCTTCCGGGGCCTCGAAGCCGCCCGCGACGAAGGTCTTCGTCACGGTGTCGAACTCGCGATAGACGACCGCGTCCTTGCCGCCGTCCGACAGCGCGACCAGGCAGTACCGGTCCTCGGGGGCCAGGCAGCTGGCGCCCTTGTAGACCCAGTTCTTGCCTTCGGCCTTCGCCAGGGCGTCGATGTCCAGAACCGTCTCCCAGACCGGCTCGGCGGTGCGGTAGCTGTCCAGCGTGGTCTTGCGCCAGATGCCGCGCACATGGGTCGCGTCCTGCCAGAAGTTGCTCAGCTTGCCGTCGCCGGAAAAGCTGACGCCGGCGATGCGGTCCCTGGCCTGCAGGATGGTCAGCGCCTCGGCGCGCATGCCGGCATAGCGGGGATCGGACTGCAGGGTCGGCAGCGAGGCGGCGTTCTCCGCCCGCGCCCAGGCCATGGCCCGGTCACCCTCGATCTCCTCCATCCAGGTGTAGGGATCCTCAGGGGTCGGCGGCGGAACGGGCGGCGCGGCGAAAGCGGTCAAGGCGGTCAAACTCATTGCGGCGGCTAGGAGGCAGGATCGCATTCTCAATCCATCAGCTGACGTGAAAGGTAGGTGTAGTGCATCGCCCAGCGCCGGGCGTTGGCGGCCGGGTCGGCGGCATTGGCGTGCCCGCCGTCGGTGTTCTCGAAATAGAGGTAGGGCGCGCCGACCTCGCCCAGCCGCGCCGCGAACTTGCGGGCGTGGCCGGGGTGGACGCGGTCATCCTTGGTCGAGGTGGTTATGTAGGCCAGCGGGTACTTCACCCCGGGGCGGATGGCCTGGAAGGGGCTGTACGCGGCGATCCACGCCGCCTCGTCGGGCTTCGTCGGGTCGCCGTACTCGCCGATCCAGGAGGCCCCGGCCGGCAGCAGGTGGTAGCGCATCATGTCCAGCAGCGGGCTCTCGACGACCACGGCGTTCCACAGGTCCGGTCGCTGGGTCATCGCCACGCCCATCAACAGGCCGCCGTTGGACCGGCCATAGGCCCCCAGACGGCGCGGGCTGGTGATCCCGCGACGGATCAGGTCCTCGGCGACGGCGTAGTAGTCGTCATAGGCCCGCTGGCGATTGCTCTTCAGCGCCGCCTGGTGCCAGGCCGGACCGAACTCGCCGCCGCCCCGGATATTGGCCACGACGTATGTGCCGCCCCGCTCCAGCCAGAGCTTGCCGATGACAGGGTCGTAGAGCGGCGTCTTGCTGATCTGGAAGCCGCCGTAGGCGTGCAGCAGGGTCGGGTCCTGCCCGTCGTGCCTGTGGCCCTTCGGGTGGACGATGAAGTAGGGGATCTTCGTACCGTCCTTCGAGACGGCCTCCTTCTGTTCGACGACATGGGTCGAGGCGTCGAACCGGGCGGGCAAGGTCTTCACCACGCTCGCCTTGGCGTCCTTCAGCGGCGCGTAGCGCAGGCGGGTCGGGGTGGTGAAGCCTTCTTCGGTGAAGAACAGGCCGTCGCCGGAGTCGGCGGCGGCGACGATGGCGACCGCCGCGTTGTCGAGCCCCTCCATGGTCTCGGCCCGCCAGCCGAACTCACCGCGATCCTCGAAGCTCATCAACCGGCCGCGGACATTGTCATAGACGACGGCGGCGACGCGGCCTTCGGTCACCGCCACCTGGTCGATCGACTGGCGTTCTGTCGGGACCAGAAGCGTGCAGGGGTCGCAGTTGTTGCTGATGACGACCACGTCCTTCGGGTCGGCGAGGTGCTTGCCGAGGGCCTTGTCCACCGTGATCGCGAGCAAGGTTCCGGCCGGGAAGACCCGCGGCTCCCGGTCGTTGGCGAAGCGCTGGAAGGCCCAGGACTCTTCCAGCGTCACGATCAGGTCGCCGCCGATGAAGCCCTGGATCGTGGAGCGCTGCGGCAGCTGCGTCTTCGTCACGCCCTGGTCGGTGAGGATCGCGTACTCGGTGTGGAAGAAGTCGACGCCCCGCTGCAGGACGACAACGCGCCGGCCCTGGCTGTCGCGGTAGACGGCCGGAGCGACGCTGACGTCCTTGACCCCGCCGCGATAGACCTCGACCGCCGCCGACAGCGGCTGGCCGCGCTTCAGCGTCTTCACCACGAAGCCGTAGCCGGACTCCGTCGTCGTTCCGGGCCCCCAGTCGCGTGTCAGGATCAGGGTGTCGGCGTCCAGCCACTGCACCGTCTGCTTGCCCTCTGGCAGCCGGAACCCGCCCTCGACGAAGGTCCGGGTCTTCAGGTCGAACTCGCGGATCTCAACGGCATCCTTGCCGCCGTTGCTGAGGCGCACCAGGCACCGGTCGTGGGTGACCGACCGGCAGTCGGCGCCCTTCCAGATCCAGTTGGCGTTCTCGGCCTTCGCCAGGGCGTCGACGTCGAGCACCGTCTCCCAGGCCGGAGCGTCCGTGCGGTAGCTGTCGAGGGTCGTGCGCCGCCAGAGGCCGCGCACGTTGGTCGCGTCCTGCCAGAAGTTGAAGACGTCGGCGCCGTGGAAGGCCGGCATCGGAATGCGATCCTTGGCGGACAGGATCTTCAGCGCCTCGGCTTCGAGCCCGGGATAGCGCGCGTCGCCGGTCAGGACGGGCAGTACCTTCGCGTTTTCGGCCCGGACCCAGTCCATCGCCCTGTCGCCGTCGACCGTTTCCAGCCACTCGAAGGGGGTGGTCGCGGCCAGAACCGGCGTGGCGGCGAGCACGGCCATTGCGGCCAGGGCGGACAATTTCATGAGAACAGACCCGAAGAAGGCGATTTGCGGGGCGAGCATAGGCAGCGCGGTGGCCACAGCAAGGCCGGGGGGCCTATTCCTCGTTCGGGATGTTGAGGATCTTGCCGCACGCCTTGCAGTGGACCGCGTCGGGGTCGTGACGGGACAATCCGCAGTCCGGACAGGGAAAGTTGACCTTGTGGGGCCGCACCAGCAGCTGCATCAGCCGGATGAACAGCGACACCCCGACCAGCATGACGAAGATCGACAGCAGGCGGCCCCAGGCGCCGGGCAGGGTGATGTCGCCATAGCCGGTGGTCGTGAGGCTGGTCACCGTGAAGTAGAGGGCGTCGATCCAGCCCTCGATGCCCACGTCCCGGCCCATGAAGCTGGAATAGACAAAGCCTGTGATCACGAAGACGAAGGTCACCAGCCTGACGATCGCCTTGGTCAGTTCCTCGTAACGGGTGTCGTCAAATCGCCGCCCGACCGTGCGCCAGAAGAACTCGCTCTCGACCAAGGTCCAAAGCCGCAACACGCGCAGGAACCCCAGATTGGCCAGCCAGGCGGGAAAGAGCAGGGTCGCCAGGATGAACAGGTCGACCCAGGCTATCGGGCGCTTGAGGAAGGACTTCAGGCCGGGGGACGCCAGCGCCCGCGCGCTGAGATCGGCGATCATCAGGGCCGCGATCGCATAGTCGATGAGGTAGAAGATATGCCCCTCATCCTTCATCAGCGGCGCGGCGATGAAGAAGGCGATGATGGCCAGGTCGACCACGATGACGCCCAGCCGGAAGCGGACAGCGGTAGGCGAGGAGCCATGATAGAGACTGCGCAGCACAGCGCGAACTCGCCGCAGACCGGTCTTCGCCTCGCGTTCGCCGTCGCTGGTCATCAAGCGGTTCCCTGCCGCGGGCCTCTGACTTGAACCGCAACATGCCCTATATGGCTTTTATGAGCCGTCCGTTCCTCAAGATGAACGGTCTCGGGAACGCATTCGTCGTTGTCGAGGCGCGTGACCAGCCGTTCGACCCGTCCCCGGACGAGGTGCGGGGGATCGCCGCGCGCTATCCGCATGACCAGCTGATCTCCATCGAACCCTCGCGGTCGCAGAACACGGCGGCCTATGTCCGGTTCTGGAATTCCTCCGGCGAGGAGGTCGGGGCGTGCGGAAACGGCACGCGGGCGGTGGCCTGGCTGCTGATGGAGGCCGCCGGAACGGACGCGGTCACCTTCGACACCGACGGCGGCCCGCTCAGCGGCCAGCGCGCCGGCGATCACATCGTCACCGTCGACATGGGCGAGCCGCGCCTGGCGTGGGACCAGATCCCGCTGGCCGAGGAGATGGACACCCGGGGTATCGAGCTGCAGGTCGGCCCCATCGACGCGCCCCACCTGCACACGCCCGGCGCGGTCAGCATGGGCAATCCGCATGTGGTGTTCTTCGTCGACCGCGAGCCCGACGACGCGCTGGTGCGCGGGTCGGGCAGCCTGATCGAGCACCACCCGCTTTTCCCGGAAGGGGTCAACGTCGGCTTCGCCTTCGTCAAGGCGCACGACCGCATCCGCCTGCGGGTCTGGGAGCGCGGCGCGGGCCTGACCAGGGCCTGCGGCACCGGCGCCTGCGCCGCCCTGGTCGCCTGCGCCCGCCGGGGTCTCACCGACCGCAAGGCGACGCTGGAACTGGACGGCGGCGACCTGACCATCGACTGGCGCGAGAGTGACGGCCACGTGATCATGACCGGTCCGGTGGAGCTGGAGTTCGCCGGACGGCTGTAGGGCTTTGCGTCCTTCGCGACGCGGCTCCGCCGCTCCTCAGGATGACGAATGTGGGGGGCGCAACGAAGCTCGTCATGGTGAGGAGCGATCTCTCGGGATCGCGTCGCGAACCACGCAAGGCCTAAAGCCGGTACTCGGCCTCCAGCACATACCGCGACCCTTCCGAGGTCTGGTGGCTGGAGTAGAGCCCGAACCGATCGACCGCGAAGCGCGGCGACTGCAGCAGGCTGTTGGCCTCCAGCCAGGTCGCCACGGCGGCCGGGTGGGGCCGGTTCAGGTAGGCCATTGTGACGTGCGGACGGTAGGCCCGCCCCTCGCTCTTCAGGCCCGCGCGGCGGGCGGCGGCCTCGCACTTGCCGGCAAGACCATGCAGCGGATCACTCTTCGCCACCCCCGCCCAGACGGCGTGAATGTCCCGCCCCTCGCCGAATGCGCCCACGCCCTCCAGTTCCAGCCCGAAGGCCGGTTTGGCGATGGTCGACAGCTCGATGTCGAGGTCCTCGGCCACCCGTGGCCGCACGTCGCCGAAGAAGCGCAGCGTGATGTGCAGCGCCTCCAGCGGCCGCCAGCGGGCGCCGTCCAGCCCGCGCATGCGGGTGGTCAGAGGCTGGCCGATGTCCTCGGGGACGGCGATGGCGGCGAAGAGGCGGATCATGAAGTCATCGAGCTGAGCGAAGGTAGGCGAGGGGATACCTTAACCTGTCCCCGACACCCGACACTGACACCCTACGGACAGGGATTGGGCCGCTGCGCGTGGATGGCGTCGACCCCCTTGTCCAAGGCCTCGGTCCACTCGAGGTCGAAGGCGTCGATGTTGGTCTTCAGCTGCTCCATGCTGGTGGCGCCGATGATGGTCGAGGCGACGAAGGGGCGGGTGTCGCAGAACTTCAGCGCCAGCTGCGCCGGGTCGATGCCGTGGTCGCGCGCCAGGGTGATGTAGGCGGTGAAGGCTTCCTCCGCCCCCGGACCCTCATAGCGCTGCATGCGGTTGTAGAGCGCCTTGCGCGAGCCCTCGGGCAGGGCGCCGCCGAGGTACTTGCCGGTCAGCCAGCCCTGGGCCAGCGGCGAATAGGCCAGCAGGCCGATGTCCTCGCGCATGCCCATCTCGGCCAGGCCGTACTCATAGACCCGGTTGGCCAGATGGTAGGCGTTCTGGATCGAGGCGACGCGCGGCAGGCCGCGTTTCTCCGACTCCTGCAGGAACCGCATCACGCCCCACGGGAACTCGTTGGACAGGCCGATGGCGCGGATGCGGCCGGCCTTCACATGGACGTCCAGCGCCTCGAGGATCGATTCGAACGGCTCGTAGTCGTCGTCATAGTCGCGGAAGGTCATGCCGCCGAAGGTGCGCACCGCGCGGTCGGGCCAGTGCAGCTGGTAGAGGTCGAGGTAGTCGGTGCGCAGGCGTTTCAGCGACTGCTCCACCGCCTCGTCGATCTGGACCCTGGTCTGGCGGGCGTTGGACTTGTCGGCGCGGATCCAGTCCAGACCGCCGAACACCGAGCCGCGACCGGCGACCTTGGAGGCCAGCACGATCCGGTCGCGCTTGCCGGACTTTTCCAGCCAGGTCCCGATGTACTGCTCGGTGCGGCCCTGAGTCTCCGGACGCGGCGGGCTGGCGTACATCTCGGCGGTGTCCCAGAAGGTCACGCCGCGCTCGAACGCGTAGTCCATCTGGGCGTGGGCCTCGGCCTCGGTGTTCTGCGAGCCCCAGGTCATGGTGCCCAGGCAGCAGCGGCTGATGTCGATGCCGGTGCGGCCCAGTTTTGAGTACTGCAAGTTCAGATCCCCCTCATTGCGTCTTCACCCGGATCCAGTCCGGGGTCGCTTGACGCTCGCTCCTCAGGATGACGAGGTGAGGGGCGATCCGTGGGGATCGCGTCCCTGACCACGCAAGGCCTCACCGGGTCGCGGCCAGCACCCGGGCCACCACCGGCGCCAGACGGGCGGCGATGATCGCCACGCCCTGGGCGTTGGGGTGGATGCCGTCTCGCTGGTTCAGCCGGCGGTCACCGGCCACCCCGGCCAGCAGGTTCGGATACAGGGCCAATCCGTGCTTGCTCGCCAGGTCGGCGTACAGGGCCGCGACGTCGCGGGCGTAGGAGCGGCCCAGCGCGCGGGGCACGACGATTCCGGCCAGCACCACGGTGATTCCCCGCGCCTTCAGCTTCTGGATGATGCGGTCGAGGTTGGCGCGGGTCTGTTTCGGGTCCAGCCCCTGCAACAGGTCGTTGCCGCCCAGGGCCACCACGCAGACGGCGGTGTCCTTCTGGACGCTGAAGTCGACGCGGGCCAGGCCGCCGGCCGTGGTGTCGCCGCTGACGCCGGCGCCGCGCACCCGCGCGCCGGGCACGGCCTTGGCCAGTTCCTTCTCGAGCCTGGCCGGCAGCGCCTCGCGGGCGGCCAGGCCGTAGCCGGCGGTGATCGAGTCCCCGAGCACTGTAACGATGCGCGGACGCGCCTGGGCAAGCGCCGGCGAGGCGGCGGCCGCGAGCAGCAGGCCGGCGAAAGCGCGGCGGGTAAACGGACGGTAAGGTGTGCGATCCATGGCTACGTCCTACATAGGGTGTTCAGGCCCACCGGAAAACGCCCCGCGCACATGTTCGACTCCAAGACGACGACGCCGCTCTCCCTCGACGCGGTCACCCTGACGCTGCCCTCGGCCGCGGGACCGGTGGAAATCCTGCGTGGGGTCACCCTGGCGGTCGAGCCTGGCGAACGTGTGGCGGTGGTCGGGCCGTCCGGCTCGGGCAAGTCCTCGTTGATCGCCGTGGCCGCCGGGCTGGAGCAGCCGACATCGGGAACCGTCCGTCTGTTCGGTCAGGAGCTGGGCCGGCTGGGCGAGGACGGCCGGGCGAAGCTGCGCCGGGGCAAGGTGTCGCTGGTGTTCCAGTCCTTCCATCTGCTGCCCAACATGACGGCCGAGGAGAATGTCTCCGCGCCGCTGGAAATCGCCGGCCGGCCCGCCGCGGCGAAGACCGCCCGCGACTGGCTGGCCCGCGTCGGTCTGTCCGAGCGGCTGCGCCACTATCCGCACCAGCTGAGCGGCGGCGAGCAGCAGCGGGTCGCCCTGGCCCGCGCTCTGGCCATCCACCCGCAGCTTCTGTTCGCCGACGAGCCGACCGGCAACCTCGATGCGGCCAACGCCTCGGGCGTAGCCGAGCTGATGTTCGAGCTGGTCGCCGAGACCGGCGCGGCCCTGGTTCTGGTCACCCATGATCCGGCGCTGGCGGCCCGCGCCGACCGCCAGATCGTCATGGGCGGCGGCCTGGTGGTGGATCCGGCGTGAGCGAGCTGCCCCTCTCCTTCCGCTTCGCCGGGCGCGAGCTGCGTTCCGGCGTCGCCGGTTTCCGCATCTTCCTGGCCTGCCTTGCGCTGGGCGTCGCAGCCATCGCCGCCGCTGGATCCACGGCCGAGGCCTTCCGGCGCGGCCTGGCCTCGGAGGCGCGCGAGATCCTCGGCGGCGATCTGCGCGTCAGCGTCGAGGGCCGCCGCTTCAGCCCCGCCGACAGGGAACGGTTCGAGGCCCTGGGCGCCACGGCCTACTCCGTCGCCTCCATGGCCATGGCAGAGACCGCTGTCGGCGAGCGCCGCCTGGTCGAACTGCGCGGCGTGTCGGGCAGCTATCCGCTGGCCGGAACGGTCGAGATCAAGGGCGCGGCGTCGCTGGCCGAAGCCTTCCGGCCGCAGGGCGACGCCGCCGGCGCGGCGGTGGAGCAGGCCCTGCTCGACCGCCTGAACCTGAAGCTGGGCGATCGGTTCCTGGTCGGCGAGGCGCCGTTCGTGGCCCGCGCGGTTCTGCTGTCGGAACCGGACCGGCTGGGCCGAAGCTTCGCGCTTGGCCCGCGCGTCCTGACCACGGTCGAGGCCGTCGAGAAGGGCGGCTTCCTGCAGGAGGGCCTGCCCGACACCGGCGAGACGGTCCGCATCGCGCTCAAGCCGCAGTTCGCCTCCAACGCCTCGATAGACCGGCTGGTGAAGCAGATGGAGGCGCGGGACTTCTCCGCCCGCGGTCGCAATGACGCGGCGACCGGTGTCAAACGGCTGATCGATCAGCTGGAGTACTTCCTCGGCTTCATCGGCCTGGCCTCGCTGGTCGCCGGCGGGCTGGGCGTCGCCGGCGCGGTCAGCGCCTATCTGGAGCAACGCAAGGCCTCGATCGCCATCCTCAAGGCGCTGGGGGCCGAGGGCGCGCTGATCCGCAATCTCTACCTCATCCAGATCGGGGCGCTGTCGCTGCTGGGCGTGGCCATCGGCCTGGCGATCGGGGCCGTGGCCCCGCTGGTGCTGGGGCAGCTGGCCGGCGACGAGTTGCCGGTGCCGGCGCTGTTCGCCGTCTATCCGATGCCGCTTCTGAAGGCGGGCGCCTTCGGCCTTCTGGCCGCCGCCGCCTTCAGCCCGGCGCCGCTCGCCAGGGCGCGGACCACGCCGCCCTCGTCGCTGTTCCGCCGCGACCTCGGCGGACGCCTGACCTTCGGCGTCGAGGTCATCGTGGCCATCCTCGCGGGGCTGGGCCTCGCGGGCCTCGCGGTGATCACCGCCCCGACGCCGGTGGCGGCCGGGATTATGATCGCCGGGGTGGCGGTCTCGTTCGGCCTGCTCTGGGCGCTCGGACGCGGCGCGGCCTGGCTGGCCGGCAAGGCGAGGGGCCTGACTCGCGGCCCGGTGAAGATCGGCATCGCCAACCTGGCCGGACCGCGCTCGGCGGCCCGCACGGCGGCCCCGGCGATCGGCCTGGGCGTCGCCCTGCTGGCGGCGGTGGTCCTGATCCAGTCGGCCCTGCTCAACCAGATCAGCTCGGTGGCCCCCAGGACGGCCCCGGCGATGGTCTTCACCGAAATCCCCGGCGAGCGCATTCCCGAGTTCGACGCCGTGGTCCGCCAGGCGTTCGGCCGGCCGCTGACCGAGGACAACTGGCTGCGCGCCCCCTACTTCACCGGCCGCATCGTGCGGGTGAAGGACCAAATCGTCGATCGCGAGCAGATCGCCGAGGGCGAACGCTGGGCCTATGACAACGACATCGGCATGTCGGCCATCGGCGCGCAGCCCAGGGACGCGGGCATCGTCGCAGGCCGGTGGTGGGCGGCCGACCATGCTGGACCGCCACTGGTGGCGCTTGAGGAGGACGCCGCGAAGGGCGGCGGCCTCAAGGTCGGAGACAGGGTCACGATCTCTGTGCTGGGCCGCGAGATCGATGCGACGGTGGCGGTGCTGCGCAAGGTCGAGTGGGGCGGCTTCGGCCCCGCCTTTGCGGTGATCCTGAGCCCGAACGCCCTGGAGGGCGCCAGCCTGCGGCAGGTGGCCATCGCCAAGGCCGACAAGGGCCAGGAGGACCGTGTCACCCGCGCGCTCGGCCAGTCGTTCCCGATGGTCAACGTCATCAGCGTGCGCGAGCAGCTGGAGGCGGCGACCGGGATGTTCGACCGCCTGGCGCTGGCGGTGCGCGGCGCGGCGGGCGTGGCGGCCCTGGCCGGGCTGCTGGTGCTGGCCGGGGCCATCGCGGCCGGCGCCCGGGCCCGGGCGCGGGAGGCGGCGACGTTGAAGGTGCTGGGCGGCTCACGCCTGCAGATCCTCACCGCCTACGGCGTCGAGTATGGCGCGGTCGGGCTGATCGCCGGCGTGGCGGGGGTGGCGCTGGGGTACGCGGCGGCCTGGCCGGTGGTGGTGCTGGTCTTCGAGGCCGACTGGAGCGTCGACTGGGGCGGAGTCGCGGCCCTGCTCGGCGGCGCCTCGGGCCTGGCCTTAATCGGCGGCCTTCTGGCGGCCATGCAGGCGCTTGCGAGGCGGCCGGCGCCGGTTCTGCGCACGGAATAATCGGTCACCACTTGCTTCCGGCGCGCGCTCACCCAATATCTGTGACGCGTCCGCCTTGGGCGCTTTGAAAGGGTAATTCCGATGAGCGACTTCGAACGCGGCGCTACGCGCTCGATTCCGCATGCAGCCGACATGTCCGTCGACGCGGGTCTCCGCGCCTTCATGCTCGGCGTCTACAACAAGATGGCGCTTGGCCTGCTGCTGTCGGCTGCCGTCGCCTACGCCGTGGCCACGGTCCCGGCCATCAGGGACATCCTGTTCGTGGTCTCGGAAACGGGCGCGTTCCGCGGCTACACGCTGCCGGGCATGATCCTGGCCTTCGCCCCGCTGGCCCTGGTCCTGATCGCGGGCTTCGCGATGCGTAACCCGAGCCCGGCTGGTTCCGCGGCGCTGTACTGGACCATCGTCAGCGTCATCGGCGCGTCCGGCGCGGTCTGGGTGCTGCGCTACACGGGCGGCTCGATCGCCACGACCTTCCTGATCACCGCCACCGCCTTCGGCGCGCTGAGCCTGGTCGGCTACACGACCAAGCGTGACCTGACCGGCATGGGCAGCTTCCTGATCATGGGCGTCTGGGGTCTGCTGCTGGCGTCGATCGTGAACATCTTCCTGCAGCAACCCGCGCTGTACTGGATCATCAACGCCCTCGGCGTCCTGATCTTCGCGGGCCTGACCGCCTACGACACCCAGCGTCTGAAGATGACCTACTACGAGATCGGCGGAGACCAGACCGCTCTCGGCGTGGCCACCAACTACGGCGCGCTGAGCCTGTACCTGGACTTCATCAACATGTTCCAGTTCCTGCTGGCCTTCCTGGGCGTTCGCCGCGAGTAGCAGCGTCGCCACCGCAGAATGAAGAGGCCCCGTCGAGCGATCGGCGGGGCCTTTTTCGTTGCCGGTCAGTACGGTCGTCATCCTCGCCCTTGTGGCGAGGACCCCTGTCCCCGTTCGCAGGTGAGCGTGTGATCACGCTCGCCCGTGGAAGCGCGACGAGGGGGCCTCGGGACGAGCCCGAGGATGACGGCTGGAAGGGGCGACCACCTGCTTCCCTACTCCACCACCGTGAAGCGCCCCTTGTCGAAGACCTTCAGCACCTGCTCCAGCTCGTGGCCGCGCTTCAGCACATGGCCTGTCTGGTTCATGATCGCCCAGGCGCCCTGCCGGCGGGCCAGCGCGGGGCGCTTTTCGATGCGGTAGAGCGGCGTCTCGCCCGAGCGGCGGAAGACGGTGAAGGTCGCCGCCTCATCACCGCCGGCGATGCCGTAGTCGCGCCATTCCGCCGCCGCGACCATGCGGCCGTACAGCCGCAGCAGTCGCTCCAGCTCCCGTCGCTCGAAGAAGACGGTGGCGGCGCGGGGCGCGGAGTATGTCGGGTCTAACGCCATGCGTTGGTCAGGCTACTGCTGAATCGCGGTCGTTGGCGAGAGCTGTCGCGATTCGGCCACGGTCGGCCCGTTTGTGCGCCAGCGGTCACACAAGGCCCAGGAATGACCTTATTTCCGACGTGTCCCCGCCGGATCGCCCCCCCAGATTAGCAGTGTCGGCCGGTCAGACATCCCGAGGTTCTGGATCCTGAACAGCCCCCCCAGCCCCCTCCCGGATCACGGGACCCTGGCCGGCCGACGACCATCCTCAAGTATCCCCTCAGTGAGCCCGCGTTGCCTTCCCCTCCGGCAGCGCGGGCTTCATTGTGTCTGGACCACGGAACAGACAGACAGAAACAAGCGGGGAGACGGCCATGGGCAGACTGACGGGACGGGTGGCGATCGTCACGGGCGCGGCGAGCGGGATCGGCCGCGCCAGCGCCGAACTCTTCGCCACCGAGGGCGCGCAGGTGTTGGCCGTTGATCGGCCGGGCACGGACCTGGCCTTCGAACACGGCGACATCCAGGGCCTGGGCGTCGACATCTCCGGCGACGGCGCGCCCGCGCAGATCATCGAAACGGCCATAGCCGCCTTCGGCAAGCTGGACATCGTCTACAGCAACGCCGGCGTCTCCGGCTCGACGCCGGTCGGCGAGACCAGCGACGAGGAGTTCGACCGCCAGTACGGGGTAAACCTGCGCGCCGGCTTCCGCATCGCGCGGGACGCCACGCCCCATCTGGTCAGGTCCGGCGTGGGACGGCTGATCTTCACCGCCTCGATCATGGCCCGCCACACCGACAACGGCCTGGTCGCCTACTCGGCGTCAAAGGCCGGGGTGGTCGGGATGATGCGCACCTTCGCGCTGGAGCTCGGCCGCCACGGCGTGACGTCCAACGCCATCCTGCCCGGGGCCATCGCCACCGGCATGACCGCCGGCAGCTTCCAGCGCGAGGACATCGCCGCGCTCTGGGCGAAGACGGCGGCGCTCAAGCGGCTGGGCCAGCCGATCGACATCGCCCGCGCGGCGCTGTTCCTCGCCTCGGACGACGGCGGCTTCGTGACGGGCCAGGCGCTGGGGGTCGACGGCGGGCTGATGCTGCGGGTGTAGATGGGGACATGCACTTCAGTGCGTGTCCCCCGCCGCTTGAAGCTGCAGGGGACACGTACCGAAGACGGTACATGTCCCCGACAGCCCTCCCTCTCCCTCCGGGAGAGGTGAACTACTTCGCCAGCACCGCGATGATCTTGCCGCCCTTGCTGGCCTGGACCAGGACGACAGTCTCCAGCCCCTCGGTCCCGGCGACGGGCATGCGGTAGGCCGTGGGCTTGCCGCGCCAGGCGCCGAGGCGTTCGATCTCGCGGACCATGTTGCGCTGGACCAGGGTCTGGCCGCGTGTGTCGCCGCGCCGGGGGGTGACTTCCTGCGGGCGGGGATCGTAGCGGACCAGCCAGACCTCGGCGCCGCCGCGCGGCACGGGACCGGAGCCAACCGCGACGCGCCGCGCGCCCATGAACATCATGTCCGGCGGATTGCGCCGCTCGCGGGCGGCCTGGTCGACCAGCGGCTCGATCCTCTCGGGACGCACGCCGGAGGCCTGGACCTCGCCGTCGATGACCACCTGCGGGGTATAGACCTCGCGCAGGGCCAGCTTGCGGGCGTAGGCGCGCTGGCGCTCGGTGAAGGCCGGCTGGGCGAAGGTGTCCGGCCAGCCCATGTAGTCCCAGTAGTCGACGGCGAAGGTCAGGGCCAGGACGTCCGGCCGCTCCGACAGTTCCGACACCAGCTCATTGGCCTTGATGCAGGACGAGCAGCCCTGGGCCGTGAACAGCTCCACCACCACAGGCGGTCGCACCCGGGCCGGAGCGACCGACGGGATCAGGGCGAACAACAGCAGGGTTAACAGCAGGCGACGCATTGCACCGCACTTAATCGAAGAAGGGTGACAGGCGCGTTTCACGAGCCCGTGAAGCGGGGACACGTACGCCCTTGCGGGCGCACATGTCCCCTGACCGTTACGCCTCGCCCTTGGCGAGGTTGCGCAGCACGTAGGGCATCACGCCGCCGCTGGTGAAGTACTCCAGCTCGGTGGGGCCATCGATGCGGCAGCGGACCGGGAAGCGCGCGATGCGGCCGTCCGACGGGCGGTAGAGCTCGACGATCAGCTGCTTGCGCGGCGACAGGTCCTGCAGGCCGCGGATCGAGACGATCTCCTCGCCGGTGAGGCCCAGACGCTGCCAGCCGTCCGACAGGAACTGCAGCGGCAGAACGCCCATCTGCACCAGGTTCGAGCGGTGGATGCGCTCGAAGGTCTCGGCGATGACCGCGCGGACGCCGAGCAGCTTGGCGCCCTTGGCCGCCCAGTCGCGCGACGAGCCGGTGCCGTATTCCTTGCCCGCGAACACGACGGCCGGACGGCCCTCGCCCTCGTAGCGCATGGCGGCGTCGTAGATCGACATCACCTCGCCCGACGGGAAGTGCTTGGTCACGCCGCCCTCGATCTCCGGGGTGATCCTGTTGCGGATGCGGATGTTGGCGAAGGTGCCGCGCATCATGACTTCATGGTTGCCGCGGCGGCTGCCGTAGCCGTTGAAGTCCTCGAAGCGGACCTGGTGCGACAGCAGGTATTCACCGGCCGGCGAGGTCTTCTTGATCGAACCGGCCGGGCTGATGTGGTCGGTCGTGATGGAGTCGCCGAACACGCCCAGGATCCGCGCCTCGATGATATCCTTCACCGCGTCGGGGGTCATGGTCATGCCCTCGAAGTAGGGCGGGTTCTGGACGTAGGTGGAGCCCATGTCCCAGGCGTAGGTCTGGCCGCCTTCGACCTTGATGGCCTGCCAGTGCTTGTCGCCCTTGAAGACGTCGCCGTAGCGCTTGGCGAACATCTCGCTGGTCACCGACTTGCGCTGCAGGTCGGCGATGTCCTTCGACGTCGGCCAGATGTCCTTCAGGAAGACGTCCTTGCCCTTCTTGTCCTGACCCAGCGGCTGGGTGGCCAGATCGATCCGCATCGAGCCGGCCAGGGCGTAGGCCACCACCAGCGGCGGCGAGGCCAGGTAGTTGGCGCGGACGTCGGGGTTCACCCGGCCTTCGAAGTTGCGGTTGCCCGACAGCACCGAGCAGGCGACCAGGTCGGCCTCGTTGACCGCGGCGCTGATCGCGTCGGGCAGCGGGCCGGAGTTGCCGATGCAGGTGGTGCAGCCGTAGCCGACCAGGTTGAAGCCCAGCGCGTCCAGGGACTTGGTCAGGCCGGCCTTGGCCAGATAGTCGGTGACCACCTGCGAGCCGGGGGCCAGCGAGGTCTTCACCCAGGGCTTCACCTTCAGGCCCTTGGCCACCGCGTTCTTGGCCAGCAGGCCGGCGGCGATCAGGACGCTGGGATTGGAGGTGTTGGTGCAGCTGGTGATGGCGGCGATGACCACGTCGCCGTGGCCGACGTCGAAGCTTTCGCCCTTCACCGGCTCGCGGCGGTCCATCTGCTCCTTCTTGCCGAACTCGTCGGCCAGGGCGACCTCGAAGGCCGCCGCGGCGTCGGTCAGCAGCACCCGGTCCTGCGGACGCTTGGGGCCGGCCAGCGAGGACTGGACCGAGCCCAGGTCGAGCTCGAGCACATCGGTGAACACCGGCTCGGCCGCTTCCGGATCGAACCACAGGCCCTGGGCCTTGGCGTAGGCCTCGACCAGGTTGACGCGCTGGGCGTCGCGGTTGGTGGCGCGCAGATAGTCGATCGTCGCCTGGCTGATCGGGAAGAAGCCGCAGGTGGCGCCATACTCGGGGGCCATGTTGGCGATGGTCGCCTGGTCCTCGATGGTCAGATTGGCGATGCCGGCGCCGAAGAACTCAACGAACTTGCCGACCACGCCCTTCTTGCGCAGCATTTGGGTGACGGTGAGCACGAGATCGGTGGCCGTGGCCCCCGCCGGCAGCTTGCCCGTGAGCTCGAAGCCGACCACCTCCGGGAGCAGGAGCGACAGCGCCTGCCCGAGCATCACGGCCTCGGCCTCGATGCCGCCCACGCCCCAGCCGACGACCCCGAGGCCGTTGATCATCGTGGTGTGGCTGTCGGTGCCCACCAGCGTGTCGGGCACGGCCACGGGCAGAGTCCGTTTGCCGCCCGCCTCCGTGCGGTCCGGATCCCGGAGGAACACGCAGCCGGCCAGGTATTCGAGGTTCACCTGGTGCACGATGCCGATCGCCGGGGGCACGACGCGGAAATTCCGGAACGCCTGCTTGCCCCAGCG
>JBEIDC010000009.1:0-49646 GCA_040383665.1 Caulobacter sp. | reverse complement strand
GACCTGAACCGTCGCGCCGTCGGGCGGGAAGATGACGCCCGGCCCGCGCGCTGTCCGATCCAGGGTCGCCAGGGCGCCGGGCGCGGCGCGCGGCGCTATGGCCGGCGCGGCCGAGGATGGCGCGGACAGGACGTCGGCGGCGTCGAACAGCATCGGCAGCGCCGCCTCGCGACCGGTCAGCCCGCCCCGCGCGCCGCCGTCCGCCCGTCCGGTCCAGACGATGACGACATAGCCCCCGACCACCCCCGCCGCGACCGCGTCGCGGAAGCCGTAGGAGGTGCCGGTCTTGTAGGCCATGCCGGGACCGCCACGGGTCAGGGCCGTGGGCATGCGGCCCTTGGGAGCCGGCGCCTCGCGCAGGATGTCCAGCACCTGCCGCGCCGCCTCGGGTCGGACCAGCCGCGTTCCTCGCGACCGGGCGCGTTTCTCCGCCTCGACCTCGGTCCAGGCCAGCGGCCTGGCGAGACCCTCGTCGCCGAGCGCGCAGTAGAGAACGGCCAGGTCTCGCAGGGTGATGCCCTCGCCGCCCAGCGCCAGGGCCAGCCCGGGGGCCCGGGTTTCGGCCTTCGACCGCACCAGCCGCACATCGACGGCCTGCAGGCGGGCGAGGAAGTTGGCCGGTCCGATCTTCTCCATCATCGCCACCGCCGGCACATTGAGCGAGTGCGACAGCGCCTCTCGGGCGGTGGCCTTGCCCCGGAAGGTGCGGTCGAAGTTCTCCGGCTGGTAATCGGCGAAACGGGTGGCCACGTCCTGTATCTCGGTGTCCGGCGCCGCCACGCCGTCATCGAAGGCGAAGGCGTAGACGAAGGGCTTCAGGGCCGAGCCGGGCGAGCGCAGGGCGGTGGTCATGTCGATCCAGCCGCCGGGGCGGTCCAGCCCCCCGGAGCCGACGGCGGCGCGCACCGCCCGCCCCTCGATCTCGACGACCAGAATGGCGGCCGTGGCGTCCAGGCCCTGGGAGCGGGCGTAGGCGGCGGCGATCGGTTCCAGCCGCGCCTGCAGGCCCGCATCGATCGTCGAGACAACCGTCGCCTGGGCCGCCGGCGCCCTGCGCGCCAGCTCGCCCGCCGCGTGCCAGGCCAGGGCCGGGAAGCGCCCGCGCGCCGGCATGGGGTCGGCCTTGGCTTCCTCGGCTTCGGCGGCCGTCGCCAGGCCCGCCGAAGCCATGCGGTCGAGGACCAGGTCCCGCGCCGCCCGGGCCGCCGCCGGTCGCCGGTCGGGTCGCCGCGCTTCCGGCGCCTGCGGCAGGGCGATCAGAAGCGCCTGCTCGCCAAGGGTCAGGCTCTCCGGCTCATGGCCGAACCAGCTCAGGCTGGCGGCGCGCACCCCCTCCAGGTTGCCGCCATAGGGGGCCAGGGTCAGGTAGAGGGACAAAACCTCGCGCTTGCTCAGCCGCGCCTCGATCTGCACCGCGCGGACCATCTCGATCAGCTTGGCGCCGAGGTTGCGCGGCCGGGGCTCCAGAAGCCGGGCTGTCTGCATGGTCAGGGTCGAGGCTCCCGACACCACCCGCCCGCGCGCCACCGCCGTGCCGCCGGCCCGGATCACCGCCCGGGGATCGACGCCGGCGTGATGGAAGAAGCGCTGGTCCTCGATGGCGATCAGCCGTCTGATGAAGCTGGGATCGGTGCGGTCCAGATCGGCGCGGATGCGCCAGCGGCCGTCCTCGACCGGCAGGGCGCGCAGCCACTGGCCACGCCGGTCCAGGGTCACCGGCGATGACCGCCCGCCCCGCGACAGGTCAGGCGGCAGAAGGGCGTCGACCGCCAGGACGAAGACCTGCATCGCCAGGAAGGCGATCAGACCAAGAACCCATCCCCTCTCCAGGCGGGAGGGGGACGGGCCCGTCACGGCGCGACGGGAGGGTGGGGGACCATTCCCCCCCGCCGGATCCGCTTCGTCGTCCGCCACCTTACGCCCTTATCCTCCCGTCCTCCTTCGCCTTCGGCTTCGGAGGACGGGCCCCGCCTTCTCCCGCCGGGAGACGGCTACTGAATGACCGTCCGCCCCGACCCGCCGCGTCCGTTGACGCTGGGCCGGTACATGTCCCGCACCTCCGGCGCCGGCAGGAAGAAGTCGCCGGGCGTCACCGCCCGCGCCACATAGGCCACCGCGAACGGACGGTTGCCCGCCAGATCGACGGCGGCGATGTAGCGATCATCGCGCGCCTCCTGCACGTCCACGCCGGTCAGTTCGCCGAGGAACCTGAACGGACCGTCCTTCGCATCCTCGGGGCTGAGGGTGGTCTCGATCTCCCAGCCGGCGGGCAGGGCGTCATCGATGACCAGCGGCACGGTCCGGCCCTGGCCCGAGCGGCCCGAGACCAGCACGATGACGCGATCGCCCTGGCGAAGACCCGTCGGGTCGACGCCGGCTCCGGTCATGCTGAAGAACCGCTTGCCGACCGAGACGCCGTTCGACTCCGCGCCGGGCGAGGCCACGGTCGTGCCGCGCACCGTCACCGTCCGCCACAGGGCCTTGCCGCGGTTGATGAACTTCGCTTCCGCCAGCCGTCCGACGATCCAGCGGGTCTGGCCGGCGGTCGGGGCGGCGGTGACGCCGGTCGCGTCCACCCGGATCGCCCCGGCTTCCTTCAGCATGTAGAAGGCCGCCTGCAGCAGGCGCGCCTGCTCCTGGGTGTTGAGCGCGTCGGGATCCTTGACCGCGTTTTCCAGCCGCTTCTGCAGATCGCGGGCGACGCCCGGCTCACCCGCTTCATAGGCCAGGGCGATGATCGCGGCGGTGTCGCGCAGCTGGCTCTGGTACCAGTCGCTCTCCTCGCGATAGCCGAGGCTGGACACGGCCTTTCGGAAGGCTGAGCGCGCGCGCGACCGGTCGCCCATCAGGGCGAGACCCGCCCCGACCTGCGCCCGGGCCAGCGGCGAGTCGTCGTTCTTCATCTGCACATCGTGCCACCAGCGCAGCCGGGCCAGATCGCCCCGCCCGGCCTTGGCCAGGACGTAGAGGGCGTAGGCCGAGGCGCGCGAGCGCATGCGCTGCGTCGCCCGCTTGCTGTCATCGGCGCTGCGGCCCCACCACTCCGGATACTCCATGCGGTAGGACACGTTCGCCCAGCCGTCGGGACGGCTGATCTGGCGCATGGCGCCCAGGGCCCGGTCCATGGCCTGGTCCGGCACCGGAGCGCCGCGCGCCCTGGCCTCCCACAGGAAGTCGGTGACATAGGCGCCCAGCCAGGCGTCCGCCTCGCCGTCGCCGACCCGCCACAGGCCGAAGGCGCCGTCGAGGGTCTGGCGATCCAGCAGCCGTCCGACCGCATCGTTCAGCGCCGCCGAACTGGTGCGCTTCTTCGGGTCGGGCGCCAGCTGGCCAGCGTAGAGCAGCGGATAGGCGACGCTGATCACCTGTTCGGTGCAGCCGTACGGATAGCGCGACAGCGACAGGGCGATCGGGCCGGGATCGAAGCCGCGGAACGGCGAGTAGCTGACGTTCATCGACACATCGCCCGCCGCCAGGCCCGCCAGCAGCTGGGCCGGCGGCGTATAGGCCTCGCCCGGTTGTTGAAGCTCCGTATACGTCCGGGTGATCGGACTCCAGCCGAGCCGGGTCTGGATCGGATAGTCCTTGGCCGTGGCGAAGCCGCCCGGGCCGCTGACCTTGAACCCGACCTTGCCAACGCCCGACACGGTCGGCGCGAGGAACGGAATCCGCTCGGCGATCCTCTGGCCGAGGATCAGCTGGAAGACCTTGCGGAACACCATCTGCACGCCGCCCGAGGAGCTGGTCTCGGCGGTATAGCCGCCGGCCGCGCCCTCGACATTGTGCAGTTCCAGCGTCGCCACCGGCCGGTCGCCCGGCGCCAGGAAGCGCGGCAGGTTGAGGTCGGCGATCACCGCCTCGCGGACGGTCATCGCCTTGCTGCCCGAGCCGACGGCCTCGTCGGTCCAGGCCACGGCCATGATGCGCAGCTCGCCGTTGAACTCGGCGGCCGGAAGCTTGATCCGCGCCTTGCCGTCCAGGCCGGTCTCGACCACGCCGGACCACAGGGCCACCGACTTGATCGGGGTGACGGTCAGGCCCTCGCCGCCGAGCTGGTCGGAGCCGAAGTTGACGTTGGCCGGGGCGCCCAGGTTGGGGTCGAGCAGCCGGCCGTAGTCGTCGCGGTAGTCGAGGGTCAGGGCCCGCTTGCCGAAGTACCACTTCACCGGATCGGGCGAGTCGAACTTGGTCAGGCGCAGGATGCCCTCGTCGACGGCGGCCACGGTGACCCGCGCCCGCTGGCCGATGCCCAGGCCCTTCACGGCCAGCGGCACCTCGATCTGCTCACGGCTGTTCAGCTTGGCCGGCGTGCCGATGTCGACCTCCAGCTTGCGACCCTTGGGGTCGAGCGGGACGTAGAGCAGGCCCAGCGCCCGGCGCGGCTTGGGCGTCGCCGACGGGTCGCGCGGCTGGATCACGCTGACCAGGACATAGGCGCCGCCGCCCCAGGAGGCGTCGGTCCTGAGCGTCACCGAGCCGCCGTTCGGTCCGACGCTGAAGGTCTTGAAGTCGACCACCCGGTCGGTGGCGACCGCCACCTGGGCCTCGCCGGCGTAGGGCGCCTTGATGGTCAGGGTGACGGAATCGCCCTGGGCATGGGTCCTGGTCCCGGCGCTGACCCGGACGATGTCGGGGGCCTCGGCGTCCTTGGCGGGGGCGCCCCAGCCGGCGGCGAAGCGGATGACGCTCTTCGCGCCGCCCGGTCCCTCGACCACGAGGCGGTAGTCGCCCCAGCCGAGACGCCGCGCGATGCGCGCGGGCGCGCCGGCCCCGACGCTGATCGTCTTCTTGTCGACGACCACGTCACGGCTGGTCCGACGCCACTGCCAGCGGCCGTCCTGCTGGAACCAGTCGTAATCCCAGTTCTCGGCGATGAGCGTGTAGGTGGTTCCCGGCGCGGCGATCCGCTTGCCGATCGCGTCGACGGCGATGATGTCCAGCGTCACCGGCGCGGCCTCGCCGCCCGAGGCGTCGCCCTGCTCGACCTTGACGCCCAGATAGACGGGTCGGGTCCGGACCTTCAGGAACAGGCTCTCGCGGACCGGACGTCCGCCGGGCTCGAACACCGAGGCGGTGACCGTGGCCTTCAGCGGCGCGCTGACATCGCCGATGTCGCCGGTCGGCACGCTGAGCACCGCGCGGCCGTCGCCGTCGGTGACGCTCTGGCCCAGCTCGATGAACTTCTCATCGAAGGCGGTCTGCTGGTCGCCCCATTCATAACCCTTGAAGGCCGGGAAGGGGTTGGCGTCAGCCATGATCCGGGCCTCGCCCTGGGTCTGCAGGCCGGCGCCCGCCGCGCCATAGAGGAAGCGGGCGTTGACGGTCACCTGGCGGGTCTCGCCGGCGGCGACGGGATCCTTCTCCCGGCCGTCGGTGTCGACGGCCAGCCGCTGGGGCGCGAAGTCCTCGACCGAGAACGACAGCTCGCCGACCGGGGTCTTGATCCCCTCGATCTCCAGGCTGGCTTTCCATCGGCCGCGCGGCGCGCTCTTCGGAAGGTTCAGGTCGGCGGTCACCGCCCCGTTCGGAGCCCGGTCAAAGGCGATGCGTTTGAACTCCACCCCCGACGGCCGGCGCACGATGATGACGCCCTTGCGATCCTTGACGGCCTTCGACTGCCGGTCGCGGACCAGGGCGGCGAGGTGAACTTTCTCTCCCGGACGATAGATGCCGCGGTCGGCGTAGAGGTAGCCGTCGATGGCGCTGCCGACCGTGCGGCCGCCGGTGTCGTCGCCGGCCTCGCCCGGCGCGTTGCGGCCGCCCATGCCCTGTTTGCTCAGGTCCACGGGCGAGCGGTCGAGATCGAGCACCGCCAGGTCGCCCTGCGGGCCGTAGGCCATGAGCATCTTCGGCCGCATCGAGCCCTCGCCCTCGAGCAGCGGGCGCAGGAAGCGCACGCGGCCGGAGCCGTCGGACTTCGCCTCGGCCAGGTCCTCGCCGTTGCTGGCGACCAGCGCCACCCGGACGCCGGACTGGACCTTGGCGCTCTTCAGCGAGCGCACGACGATGTCGAGGGATTCGGCGCCGTCGTAGCCGATCAGCGCCATGTCGGTGAACATGATCCAGCGCCGCGCCTGGGCCGGCTGGACCCCTTCATCGTCGTCGGTCTTCACCCCGGCAGAGGCGTCGCGCGCCTTGATGACATAGCCGCCCGGCGCCATCTCCTTGAGCACCGCGCCCAGCGGGAAGACGGTAGTGGCGCGCTCGCCCTGGCCGCCGCGCACGGCGACCTCGCCCTTCCAGACCACGCGGCCCTCGTCGTCGGGGCTGTCGTCGCCGTAGTCGCCGGGCCACTGGCCCTCTCCGGTCGCCTCAGGCGCGCTGATCGACTTGCGGACCAGATTGCGGTCGGAGACGCGCCAGACCTCGATGGCCAGCCGCGAAACATTGACCGTCTCGATGCCGACGCCGTCGCTGTCCTCGCGCGGCAGGATCACGCCGTCGCCGGCGAAGCCGACGTAGGGTGGCTTTTCGCCGAAGGTGAAGTCGACGTCGGCGTTGGCGGCCAGGGTCTGGTTCCCGGCGCCCGGCAGGCCCTTCAGCAGGGTTACGCGGCGCTCGGTCAGACCGAGGCCGCCGATGCAGAGCTCGGCCTTGTTCTTCGAATTGACGCTGACCGCCGGGGTCCCGCCGATGTCCGGCGAGATCAGCACGAAGTCGGCGTACGACTTCGACGGGTCGAGCGGCTTGCTCATCTCGATACAGGCCAGCGGCTCGGGCCGGCTGGTGTCGAGACGGGTCTTCCAGACGGCGAAGCCCTCGGGGCGCGGGACGCCGCGCCGGGGCGCGCCGGCCGCCCGCGGCTTGCCGAACAGCGACCAGGAGGCGGCCTTGATGTTGGGTTCGGAGACGGTCGATCCGCCGGGGCCGTCGGATCCGCCCGACATCAGGCCCGGCGCCACGGTCGCGACCACGTAGCCGCCGCCGAAACCCAGGGCCAGGGCCGCCGCGGCGGCCAGCACCACGGGATTCTTCAAGCGGTTCCAGAACGGCGCCGCCTTCGACGGCTCTGACCTGAGCGCGAGCGGCTCCTGGGCCGGATCGTTCGGCGTTTCGTCAGACGGCGCCATGGCCCCACTCCCCCGGACAATGCGTTGTGGTTAACGATGTGAGCCCAACCCCCCGGAGCGGTCAATCCGCGCTCTGCGAACTCACCTGACGAGCGAGTTGTGGCAAAATCGTGCTTGACCTAACGTGAGCGGCGGGACATTCCCCCGCCAAACAACCGCCAGAGGGAAACGGCCATGCGCGTAGGAGTTCCTGCGGAGATCAAACCGGGCGAGCACCGGGTCGGGCTGACCCCCACGGCTGTGCGCGAGTATGTCGCCAGGGGCCATGAGGTGATGGTCGAGGCGGGCGCCGGCCTGGGCGCCGGCTTCAACGACGAGGCCTTCCGCCGCGCCGGCGCGAAAATCGCCGTCGACGCCGTGGAAGTGTTCCAGGCCTCCGAGATGATCATCAAGGTCAAGGAGCCGCAGAAGGTCGAGTGGGAGAAGCTCGAGCCTCGGCACATCCTGTTCACCTACCTGCATCTGGCGCCCGATCCCGCCCAGACAGAGGGTCTGTTGCAGTCCGGCTGCGCCGCCATCGCCTATGAGACCGTCACCGACGCCCGGGGCGGCCTTCCTCTGCTGGCGCCCATGTCCGAAGTCGCCGGCCGGATCGCTGTCTTCTCAGCCGCCGAGACCCTGCTCAAGCACAATGGCGGCATGGGGCTTCTGCTCTGCGGCGTGCCTGGCGTGCCCCCGGCCCGCGTGGCGGTGCTGGGCGGCGGCGTGGTCGGCATGAACGCCGCCCGCATGGCCATGGGCCTGAATGCCGAGGTGGTGGTGCTGGAGCGGTCGATCCCGCGCATGCGCGAGCTGGACGACATCTTCATGGGCCGGGTCCTGACGCGCTACTCCACCCTGGACGCCGTGGAGGACGAGATCCTGAAGGCCGACGTGGTCATCGGCGCGGTCCTGACCGCCGGGGCCGCCGCGCCCAAGCTGGTCAGGCGCGAGCATCTGAAGCGCATGAAGCCGGGCTCGGTGCTGGTCGACGTCTCCATCGACCAGGGCGGCTGTTTCGAGACCAGCCATCCGACCACCCACGCCGAGCCGACCTATGTCGTCGACGGCGTCGTCCACTACTGCGTGGCCAACATGCCCGGCGCCGCGCCGCGCACCTCGTCCGAGGCCCTCGGCAACGCCACCCTGCCCTTCGGCCTGGCCCTGGCCGACGACGGCCTCAAGGCCCTGGAGCGCGACCCGCACCTGGCGAAAGGCCTGAACGTCCTGAAGGGCGAACTGACCCACCCGGCCGTGGCCGAGGCGCTGGGCAAGCCGTTCGTGGATCCGTTCGGGGTCTGGGGCCGCTGAACCTCACATCACCCGTCATGGCCCGACCTGTTCGGGCCGGCCAGGAATACGGACTGCGTTGTACGTCCTTCGACACGCCCGCTGCGCGGGCTGCTCAGGATGACGTCGATTGAAGGCTACCCGGCCACGTCATGCTGAGCAGCGACCGCAGGTCGCGTGTCGAAGCACGCAAGGCCGCCCGCGACCGTCCATGGATCAGGGGCCCTGCAGCCCTACGCCGCGTAGCGCCCCAGATCCACGCCGCCGCCGACCAGGTCGAGCACGTCAGCCATCCCGAAGTGCGGGTCCGACGGATAGAGCGCCGCGTAGATCGACCGGGCGAAGCCGAGGTCGGCGGCGGTCTTGACCCGCCAGTCGAGGCGCGCATGGTCCTGGGCGCAGCGGAAGGCGGCCTGGCTGAAGCGGTCAGGCTGGGCGCGGATGGCCGCCGTCGGCGACACCCGGGCCAGGTTTTCGCGCGGATCGGCGGCCGCCTCGCGCAGCGCCTTCGCGGTGATCACCTCGACCTCCATCCCCATGGGATAGCTGGCCGGTTCACGGTTGGAGACATAGTCGGCGCCGCTGGCCAGCGCCAGGCGGATGGCCTCGTCGACAATGCGGCTGTCGACAAAGGGCTGGTCGCCCTTGATCCGGACGACATGGCTGACCGGGCCGGCCGAGGCGGCGCAGCGCGCGAAACGGTGGAGCAGATCGGTCGGCGCGCCGCGGAACACGGTCTGACCCTTGGACACCAGCCAGGCGGCCAGGGCGTCGTCGGCAGCCTCGCGGCTTGTGGCCACCAAGACCCTGGTCGGGCAGCGACCGGCCCGAAGGCGCTCGAGCTGGCGCCAGATCAGGGGCTGGCCGTGGAGCGAGGCGAGCGCCTTGCCAGGGAGCCGCTTGGAGCCCATCCGGGCCTGGATGATGGTGAGGATCATGGCGCTGCTCCTTCTGAGCGTTTGCCGGACCGCGCGCTCCTTAAGCGGCGGCCCACCTGCGGGGATCGAGAACCACCTCGTCGTCGAGGGCCATCTCGTTCCAGTCGAGATCGGGGGGCGGGCTGGAGGCGGCGGCAATGACCGCGGACAGCTCGGCGGCGGAATGGACGTTGACCAGCACGGTGCTGGCCTCCGGACGCGATAGCGCGAAGCCGAGTGCGGCCTGCAGGGGGTCGCTGCGGCCCTCGGCGATCATCCGCCGCACCTTCGACAGCCCCCGCGTGGCGCTCTTGAGCTGGCCCGGGATGCGGTCGATCGGCAGGAACAGCAGGCCGTTGAGGAAGATCGAGCGCAGCTGCACCTCGATGCCCATGCCGGCGATCCGCTCCAGCGTGCCGTCGGCCAGCATCCGCTGGTCGAGCAGCGAGCCGGGCGCCTGGATCAGGTCGGGCCGGAAGCGGCGGGCGACGCCGACGGGATCGTCAGACGCGTGAACGGCGATGCCGATGCGCTTGAACAGGCCCGCGTCCTTCAACTGGCGCAGGCGCGTCCACATGGCTTCGCCCTGCGGACCGAACAGGTCCGAGACCATCGGCACGACAATCGCATCGGCGCGCTCGATCCCCAGGCGCGCCAGGCTGGCGCGGGCCTCGCCCTCGACGAAGTCGGGCCCCCGATCAGGACGCACCGAACCGATGATGACCCGGAACGGAACCGGGCGCGGCATCAGGTCGCCGAGCAGGGTCTCGGCCTTGCCCCAGGAGCCGGAGGCGTCGAACACGCCCAGACCGGACCGACCGGCTATGGTCAGGATATCCCGCGCCTCGGCCTCGGGCGAGCGGCCGCGCGGCGGCGTCGAGCCCCCGGGCACGAACTGGGACGACCCCAGACCGAGCTTGGACAGTACAGGCGTCATGAAAGTCCTTCTGGACAGGCCGACAGGAGGAAGAGGCCGCGATCCGCGGACGGGCGCGGGCGGGCTTCATCGACCATCATCGGCAGGATACGGACATAGGCCGCGATCAGGCGGGCGAGCTCCGCCTCCCCGTGCGCGGCGCTGAGAGCATGTGGGCCGACCACGTTCAGGCCGCGGGCGGCCATCTCGCGCAGCCACAGGCCTTCCAGCCAGGGTGCGCCGAACAGCGGCGTGGGCAGCGACGGATCCCCGGCCAGGGCAAAGCTCCGGCCGGCCGTGCAGGCGTCGGCGAGGCGGGCCACCTCGGCCTGCAGCTCGGCGCCAAGAACGCTGATGCGCGCCGCGACGGGCGTCCTGGCCAGCAGGGTCAGGGTCGCGGTGGCCGCCGCGATGGCGTCCGGGCGGGGCGGGGCGAGGTCATTCTCATCAAGGGCGGCGATCAGGTCCGGACGCCCGGCCACGGCGCCGAGCGGCCGGCCGTTGGCGATCTGGGCGCCGAACACGGCCAGGTCCGGGGCGACGCCGGACAGCCCCTGGGCGCCGCGCTCATGCGTCCGGAAGCCTGACAGGCCCTCGTCGAAGATCAGCACCGAACCGCAGGCGTCGGCGTCCCGGCGGGCCGCGACCAGATCCGCCGGCGAGGCGCCAAGCGGGTCGACAATGATGGCGGCGACATCGCCGGCGCCGCCAAACACGCCCGCGCCGGAGTCCCAGACGGCCGCCCGGTGGCGACCGGTCGCCCGACGCGCCGCGTCGATGGCGGCCGGCAGGGCCTGGGCTTCCTCGGCGGTGAACCTGACGCGCGGCGCCCGGGGCAACAGGGCCGAGAGCGCCGCCTGGGCGTCATGCAGGGTGGCCCGGTTGTCGGCGACGGCCGCCTCGACGCCGGGGTGAGCGTGGCCAAGCAGGGCGGCGGCGCCGACCATGTCGAAATCCAGCCGCTCGGCCCCGTCCGCGTCCCACAGGCGGCAGCCCTGGGCGCGCAGGCGCGGTCCCCCGCGGGGGGCCGGTGGCGAAACGAGGAAGGCGGCGCGGCCCATCGGGGGATCCCGGCTTCGTGGTGAAATCGAAGATAACCATGCGCCCCAGATGCTTAAGGAAGCGGTATCGAGACCGTTTCGCAGGGGTTAATCTGCCGCCATGCTCGAGCGCCTTCCCGACTGGCCGGACTACGGCTTCCGCGACGACCAGCGGCCGGTGCTTCGCGGTCTGCTCGAGGCCGGTCGCCCGGCGGCCCTGGCGACCATCGCGGCGCTGGATGGCGGCGGGCCCCGGCCGGTCGGGACCCAGATGGTGTTCGGCGAGGACGTCGTCTCCGGCTTCCTGTCGGGCGGCTGTGTCGAGGCCGACGTCGCGGGCCATGCGGCGGCCTGCCTGGCCGACGGCGAACCCCGGCGGCTTGTTTACGGCGCCGGCAGTCCCTGGCCCGACATCCGCCTGCTCTGCGGCGCGCGGATCGAGATCCTGGTCGAGCGCGTGTCGCCCGGCGATCCGGCGGCGACAGGCCTTTTTGCGCGGATGGACGCGCGGCGGCCGTCCGCCTGGATCAGCGACGGCCGGCGACGGCTCTGCGGCGGCGGCGAGGCTGCGGCCTGGCCCGGCGCCGTGGTCGTGCGGCAGGACCCGGTCTGGACGCTGGCGGTGCTCGGCGGCGACCCCACCGCCATGGCCATCGCCGCCCTGGGCGCCCAGGCGGGCATGGAGACCACCCTGATCCGGCCGCGGGGACCCTCCGCGCCGCCGCCGCTGTCCGGCGTCGCCTACCGCCGCGATGAGCCGGGCGAGGCCCTCGCCGCCATCGGTCTCGACGCCTGGAGCGCGGTGGCGATCTGTGGCCACGACATCGATCTGGACCACGCCGCCCTGATGGCCGCCCTGCCCTCGCCGGCGCCCTACGTCGGCCTGCTCGGCGCGCGGCGCCGGCTGCCTGAGCGGCTGGAGCGACTGAAGGCCGCCGGCCTGACGGATCGCGACCTCGCCCGCCTCCGCGCGCCCATCGGCCTGGACCTGGGCGGAAAAGCGCCGTGGGAGGTCGCGGTGGCGACGATCAGCGAGGTCATCGCCCTGCGGTCGGCGACATCGGGCCCGAAGGCGGGCCTTGATCTCGATCAGTATCGACGGACTGCGATAGAGGCAGACTGAGCCCCGCCGCCATCCAGGCGGCGGGAGACAGACCATGATCGAGGATGGACGGACGCTCGTCGTCCTGGCCGACGGTCGCCGGGTGCGGCTGTTCGAGGAGGCGCGCCTTGCCGGGCCGCTGCATGAACATGTGGAGTGGCTGAGGGGCGTCGCGCCCTTCGAACAGCCGGGCGGCGCCCAGCGCGCTACAGTTCACGCCCGTTTCGGCGGCTCCACCCACGCCGGCCATGAGCCGCCGCGCGACAAGGGCGAGCGCCAGTTCCTGAAGGACGTGGCCGATCACCTGGAACAGATGGTCCGGGATCATCGCTTCGATCATCTGGCCATCATGGCGCCGCCCCGGGCCCTGGGCGTGCTGCGCAAGGCCCTGCCGGCGGCGCTCGCCGAGCGGGTTACGGTGACCGATCCGCACGACAGACTCGACGAGTCTCTCGCCGCCATCCACGAACACCTGCGCGCGGCCCGTCTGCGGGCATCCGAATGAGCGGCAGCGGCCGGCCGTCCCTGGCCTTTCATGGCGCGGCGGGATGCGTCACCGGGTTCTGTGCGGAGCTCCGCGCCGGCGAATCCCGCGTGCTCGTCGACTGCGGGATGTTTCAGGGGTCCAAGACCCTCAAGGCGCTCAACTACGAGGCCTTCCCGTTCGACGCGGCCGACATTGACGCGGTGTTGCTGACCCACGCCCATATTGACCATTCCGGCCTGCTGCCCAAGCTGATGAAGGCCGGCTTCACCGGGCCGATCTATGCCACGGCCGCAACCCGGGACCTTTGCGCGGTGATGCTGGCCGACGCCGGCGGCATCCAGGAGGCCGAGGTCCGCCATCTGAACCGCCGCAACGAGAAGCGGGGCCGTCGCCCGGTCGAGCCGATCTACACCGAGAAGGACGCCGAGGCCGTGATGGCCCAGTTCCGGAAGGTGAAGTTCGACGTCGCCGAAACCATCACGCCGGACATCACCGCCCTGTGGACCTCGGCGGGCCACATCCTGGGCGCCGCCTCCATCACCGTCGATCTGACGAGCGGCGACCAGCCGCAGCGGCTGCTGTTTTCCGGCGACCTTGGCCCCGGTGGCGGCGAGTTCACGCCCGAGCCTTCCGCCCCCGCCGGCATCGACCACCTGATCCTGGAATCCACCTACGGCGACCGCGAGCGCGCGCCGATCGACCCGGTGCGTCGCCGACAGGCTTTGGCCGAGGAGCTCAAGGCGGCCCACGCCGCCGGAGGGCCGCTGTTGCTGCCGGCCTTCGCGGTCGAGCGGACGCAGGAGCTGCTCACCGACCTTATGGCTGTCATGGACAGCGGCAAGGCACCGGCCGGCGATATCTTCCTCGACTCGCCGCTGGCTATCGAGGCGACGGAGGTCTTCCTCAGTCGCGGCTGGAACCCGGACCTGGGCCGCAACCCGTTCGACAGCGTGCGCCCGTCAGGACGGCTGCGCTTCCTGCCCAAGCCCTGGGACAGCGACACGCTCGAGCGCCTCGACGGCTGGCACGTGATCATGGCCGCCAGCGGCATGTGTGACGCTGGCCGCATCCGCCGACACCTCAAGCGCCTGCTCTGGCGCAGGGAGGCGACCGTGCTGCTCACCGGCTACCAGGCTGTCGGCACGCTGGGCCGACTGCTGCACGAGGGCGCCGACCGGGTCACCATCCAGGGCGAGGAGATCCGGGTGAAGGCCCGGGTCCGGATGCTGGACGTCTATTCAGGTCACGCCGACGCCCGGGGGCTTGTGTCCTGGGCCTCGGATCGCCGCCCGGTGAAGGGATCGGTCTTCCTGGCCCACGGCGAGCCCGAGGCGGTCGAGGGGCTGCGCACCCGGCTGGAGACGGCGGGCTTCCCGCCCGCCCAGCTGAAGTCGCCGCAGATCGATGACGTCTACAGCCTGGCCGCCGAGGGCGCGGAGGTCGTCGAGGGCGGCGGCCATCGCATCGCCCCCGGACGGGCGGCGAAGCTCGACTGGCACAATGACCGCGCCGCGCTGATGATCACCCTAAACCGGGCGCTCGAGGCCGCGCCCGACGACTCGGCGCGCGAGACGATCATCGCCCGGCTGCAGGCGATGCTGGCCGGCAAGGGTTGATCAGGGTCAATGCGTCCGCCTGCCGGCGAGCGCCCAATCAACGCCAGAAATGGAGAAGACCCATGACCAAATCTGTAGCGAAAGAGCTGCGGCACGAGATCGACGACGTCCTGGACGACGTGGTGCACAGCCTCAAGAAGCTGTCCAAGCATCTGGGCGATGATGTCGCCGACGAGCTTTCCCAGACCACGGCCAACCTGGCCGACGCGGCCGTGAAACTGGCCGACGAGGCCAAGACCAAGGGCAAGGCGCTGGCCAAGGCGGCGGGCAAGGAAGCGCGCGAGCATCCGGCGGCCACGGCCGCCCTGGTCGCCGCGGCTGTCGCGCTGGTCGGCCTGGCCGTGGCGCGCCGGTCGGCCGCCAAGGACTAGGCGGGCCGCGTCCAGCCGCCGGACTTGCCGCCGGTCTTGGTCTCCAGCCGGACGGCGTCGATGACCATGGCTTTGTCGGCGGCCTTGAGCATGTCGTAGATCGTCAGGCAGGCGATCGAGACGGCGGTCAACGCCTCCATCTCCACGCCCGTCGGGCCGGTGGTCTTGACCCGCGCGGTCACGGCCAGCCCCTCGGCGTGCGGCTCGACCGCCACCTCGACCTTCGACAGAGCCAGCGGATGGCAGAGGGGGATGAGGTCGCTCGTCTTCTTGGCGGCCATCACGCCGGCGATCTCCGCCGTGGCGCGGACATCGCCCTTCTTCGCATCGCCGGACAGGGCGAGGTCGCGGGTCGCCGCCTCCATGCGCACCAGGCCCGTGGCCACCGCCTCGCGCACTGTGTCGGGCTTGCCGGTCACGTCGACCATCCGCGCCCGGCCCTCGGCGTCGATGTGGGTGAGGCGGCTCACGTTTCCAGCAACCGGGGTATCAGCTCGACCATGTTGCAGGGCCGGTGGCGACTGTCGAGCTGGGCGGCGATGACCTTGTCCCAGCCGTCCTTCACCGCGCCGTTGCTGCCGGGCAGGCAGAAGACGAACACGCCCTTGATGATGCCGGCGAGCGCCCGCGACTGCAGGGTCGAGAGGCCGACCGTCTGGTAGCTGACCAGATGGAAGATCACCGAAAAGCCGTCGATTTCCTTGTCGAGCATCGGCCGCACCGCCTCGGGCGTCACGTCGCGGCCGGTCAGGCCGGTGCCGCCGGTGGTGACGATGGCGTCCACCGTTCCCGAGGCGACCCAGGCGCTGATCTGCGCCCGGATGCCGTCGATGTCATCGCGCACCATCCGCTTGTCGGCCAGTTCGTGTCCGGCGGCGGTCACCCGCCCGGCCAGCAGATGGCCGGAGGTGTCGCTCTCTTCATCACGGGTGTCGGAGACGGTCAGCACCGCCACGCGGACGGGCGTAACGGCCAGGCTCTCGTCGATCCTGCCGCCGATGGTGATGGTCATGGTGTCTCCCAGCGCTCGACGTCGGTCCTATCGCGGTCGGTCGGCTCGATCCAGCGGGCGCCGTCCGGGCCGTGGCTCTTCTTCCAGAACGGCGCGCGGCTCTTGAGGTAGTCCATCAGATAATCGCAGGCCTCGAAGGCCTCTCGCCGATGGGCTGACGCCGTCGCCACGAACACGATGGCCTCGCCGGGCGCGATGCGGCCGATGCGGTGGACGACCCGCCAATCCTGCAGCCCGAAGCGCGCGGCGGCGGCCTGCGCGATCCGCGCGATCTCCGCGTCGGTCAGGCCGGGATAGGCCTCCAGCTCAAGGAGCTCCGTCCCGCCCTGTTCGGCCCGCGCCAGGCCTGTGAAACTGACCACGGCGCCCGTCTCGACCCGCCCTGCGCTGAAGGCGGTCAGCAGGGCGCCGGGCTCGAACGCCTCGGTCTGCAGGGTGACGCTCATCCGCCGCTCATTGCGGGCATGAAGGCGACTTCGGACGCCGCCGTCAGCGCCGCCTCGCCGCGTACGATGGTCCTGTCTACGGCGACCTGCACGCCCTTGCCGGCCAGGGCCTCGGCCAGATCCGGGTCGGTGGACAGCGCCGCGCGGAGGTCGGCGAGACTGGCGCCCTCGACGGTCCGCTCCCGCCAGCCGGCGATGTCGGCGAGACGACCAAACAGCAGCACCCGAGCCACCTCAGCCGCCTGTCGTCGACATGTGGCGCCGGGTGGCGGGGGCCGCCGCGCGCGCGATCTGGAAGTCGTGGCCCCGCGGCTTGGCGTCGACGGCCAGGCGGATGGCGTCAACCAGCTCGGCGTCGCTCGCGCCGGCGCGCAGAACGGCCCGCAGGTCGCTGGCGTCCTCGCGGCCGAGGCAGGTGTGCAGAGTCCCGGTGCAGGTCAGCCGCACCCGGTTGCAGGCCTCGCAGAAATTATGGCTGAGCGGGGTGATGAAGCCCAGCCGCCCGCCGGTCTCCTCGACCCGCACATAGCGCGCTGGGCCGCCGGTGTTCAGCGGAAGGTCGGTCAGGGTCCAGTAGCTGGCCAGCTCGCGCCGCACCTCGCCGAGCGACAGATACTGGTCGGTGCGGTCGGCCTCCACCTCGCCCAGCGGCATGGTCTCGATCAGGGTCATGTCCAGGCCGCGCGCGTGCGCCCACTGGATCAGAGCGGGGATCTCCGCGGCGTTGTCGTGCCGCAGCGCGACGGCGTTGATCTTGACCGCGATGCCGGCCGCCTGCGCCGCGTCGACGCCGGCGATCACCGCCGCCACGTCGCCGCCCCGGGTCAGGGTGCGGAACAGGGCCGGCTTGAGCGTATCCAGCGACACGTTGATCCGCTGCACGCCATGGCGTGCCAGATCGCCGGCGAACCGCGCCAGCTGGGTGCCGTTTGTGGTCAGGGTCAGCTCGTCCAGCGCCCCCGACCGCAGGTGGCGCGACAGGCTCTCGACCAGCCCCATGAAGCCCTTGCGGACCAGCGGCTCGCCGCCGGTCAGCCGCAGCTTGCGCACGCCCAACCCGATGAAGGCGCTGGACAGTCGGTCCAGTTCCTCGAGCGTCAGCACCTCCGCCTTGGGCAGGAAGGTCATCTTCTCGGCCATGCAGTAGACGCAACGCAGGTCGCAACGGTCGGTCACCGACACCCGGAGGTAGGTGACAGTGCGCCCGAAGCCGTCGACCAGAGGGTGGCTGGCGGCTGGCGTCGGCGCGGCGCTGGAGTCATACGGGGTCATCTGAAGACCAAGATAAGCCGGGGGGCGACATGGCGACAGGGGGAGAAGCGCTCGACGCCATTGTTCTGGCCGCGGGGGCCGGGAGGCGGTTCGGGGGCGGCAAGCTGACCTCGCCCTGGGGCGAGGGCCTGTTGCTCGACGCGGCGCTGGCGACGGCCTTCGCCTCGCCGGCGCGGACGGTCAGCGTGGTCTGGGGCGCCGACGGCCGGGTGCTGGAGGCGGCCAGCCGCTTCGCCAGCCGCACCGGGCAGGCGCCGCGCCTGCGGATGATCCATGCCCGGGCGCACGGGGAGGGCATGGCCGCCTCGATGCGGGCCGGCGTCGAAGGCCTGCCCCGCGACTGCGCCGCCGCCTTCATCTTCCTGGGCGACATGCCCAAGGTCCCGCACGACCTGCCGGCGAAACTGGCGCGGGCCCTCGCCGCCGGGGCCTTGGCGGCGGCCCCGTTTCATGGCGAGCGGCGCGGGCATCCGGTGCTGTTCGGATCGAAGCTGTTCCCTGTGCTCAAGACCCAGACCGGCGACCGCGGCGCAGGGCAGGTGCTCGACGCCCTGGGCGAAGACCTGGCGCGGGTCCCGGTCGATGATCCGGGTGTGTTGTTCGACGTGGACGAGAGGGCGGCGAAAACGGGGCGCGGCCATGCGTCCTTCGAAACGCCCTAAGCCACAGACCTTATGATCGGCAGCCTCGACACCGGCGGCCGGCCGGCCGCCAGCATGGCGTTAGCCAGGGCGGCGGTGATCACCGGGGTGCCGGGTTCGCCCACCCCGCTGGGCGGATTGCCCGACGGCAGGATGTGGGTCTCGACGACCGGCGCCTCGGGCAGCCGCAGCACGCGATAGGTGTCGAAGTTGGTCTGCTCGACCGCGCCGTCCTTCAGGGTGATCTCGCCGTACAGCGCCGCTGACAGGCCGTAGCAGGTGCCGCCCTCCATCTGGGCCGCGATCTGGTCGGGCGAGATGGCGGTGCCGCAGTCGATGGCGGTGACCACGCGGTTGACCTTCGGATCGGCGCCCTCGACCAGACTGACGTCGGCGATCTGGGCCACCACCGAGCCGAAGGACTCGTGCACCGCCACGCCGCGGAACTGCCCGGCCGGAACCGGTCCGGCCTTGGATACCGCCAGGTCGAGGACCGCCAGATGCCGCCTGGCGCCGGCCTTGGTGAACAGAACGCGGCGATACTCGACCGGATCCTTGCCGGCCTTCCGGGCCAGCTGGTCGATGGTGTGTTCCATGACATGGGCCGTGTGGGTCGCGCCCACCGACCGCCACCACAGCACCGGGACGCCGACGTCGGGCAGCGCCACCTGGGCGTCGACGATCGGAGTGGCCTTCAGGTAGGGCGAGCCCTTGGTTCCCTCGACGGCGGTCTCGTCCAGCTCCGGCACGCCGGTCGGGGAGCCCTTCATCAGCGACTGGGTCACGATGCGGTGGGTCCAGGTCGCCGGATAGCCGTCCTTGTCGACCGTCACCTTCACCGCATGGTGGACGATGGGCCGGAAGTAGCCGGCGCGCATGTCGTCCTCGCGCGTCCAGACCAGCTTCACAGGCTTGCCCTTGCCCGCCTTCTTGGCGATGTGGACGCACTCGACGACATAATCGGACTGGAAGTTGGCCCGACGGCCGAACGAGCCGCCGGCGAACACGGTCTCGATCTTGATCGCGCCGGGCAGGTTGCCGACGATCTTTGCTGTGTTGAGCTGGTCGAGCGTCGGCGACTGCGAGCCGAAGGTCAGGGTGGCGTTGTTGCCCTGGACAAGGGCCACGCAGTTCATCGGCTCCATCGAGGCGTGGGCCAGGTAGGGGAAGTCGTAGGTCGCCTCGAGCGCCTCGCCCCTGGCGCTCGCGGCGTCGCCTTTGGAGTCGAACGCGGCCCACTTCAGGTCGGCGGGCCCCTTGCCCACGGCGATGGCGCGGAACTCGGCCAGGATCTGGTCCGACGACCGCGTCTCGGCCTTGGTGTCGTCCCACTCCACCTTGAGGGCCTCGCGGCCCTTCAGGGCCGCCCAGGTTCCGGTCGCCAGGACGGCGACGCCGCTGGGGATCTCGACGACGTCGACCACGCCCTTGACCTTGCGGGCCGCTGTGTCGTCGAAGCTCTTCACCTTGCCGCCAAAGCGCGGCGCGTGGGCCACCACGGCGGTCAGCAGGCCGTCGTCCTTGACGTCGATGGTGAAGCGGGCGGAGCCGTCGCTCTTGACCTGGCTGTCCTTGCGGCGAACCCGGTCGGAACCGATCAGGGTGAAGGTGCCGGGATCCTTCAGGACCGGCGCCTTGGGCGGCTTGACCTTGCTGGCGTCGAACAGCAGCTCGGCGAAGGTCGCGCTCTGGCCGCCCCCGCTGACGACGCTGTCCTTGACGGTGATCTGGCCGGCGGGAACGCCGAACTTCTTGGCGCCGGCCTCGACGAACATCGCCCGGGCGGCGGCGCCGGCGGTGCGCAGCTGGGTCCAGCTGTTGGAGATGGCGGTGCTGCCGCCGGTGCCCTGAACGCCCATGGCCGAGTTGGCATAGGCCTTGGCGACGGCCGGAGCCTGCTCGACGCGGACGCGGTTCCAGTCGGCGTCCATCTCCTCGGCGACGATCGCCGCCAGGCCCGCATGGCTGCCCTGGCCGAACTCGACATGTTTGGAAATGACGGTCACCTGACCGTCGTCGGTGATCTTGATGAAGGGCCCGAAGGCCCCGAACTCGGTTTCCGAGCCGATGCTCATCAGGTCGCCGAGGGAGCAGCCGACCAGCAGGCTGCTGCCGGCGACCACGGCGCCGACGACCAGGACCTCGCGGCGGGACGGATCAGCTTTGGCGACAGGGGAATGGGCGTTCATGATCGGTCTCCTCACGCCTTGGCCGGCAGGGCGGCGGCGATGCCGGCCGCGTCCTTGATGGCCGCGCGGATACGCGGGTATGTGCCGCACCGGCAGATGTTCCCGGCCATGGCCGCATCGATGTCGGCGTCGCTGGGGGCCTTGTTCTCGGTCAGGAGGGCGGCCGCGCTCATGATCTGGCCGGACTGGCAGTAGCCGCATTGCGGCACGTCCGCCTTCACCCAGGCCTGCTGGACCGGATGATACCCGCCCAGACCCTCGATCGTGGTGATCTTAAGGCCGGCGACGTCGCTGACCGGCATCGAGCAGGATCGCGCGGGCTGGCCGTTCACATGGACGGTGCAGGCGCCGCACTGGGCGATGCCGCAGCCGTACTTGGTGCCGGTGAGGCCCAGTTCGTCGCGGATAACCCACAGGAGCGGGGTGTCGTTCTCGGCGGTGACGGTCACCGCCTTGCCGTTCAGTTCGAATGCGATAGCCATTCGCGGGCCTGCCTCATCTGATCCTTCGCGAAACGTCGGAGTTCCACGACCGTCGCCATCTTAACGTTGTTAAGCCGGGGGCTGGCCAGCGATTTTTTCTGGGGCCGGAGCGGGTTGTCCGGCGTTTCCACCGGGCTGCAAGGCGGAGTAACCTCGCCTGTCAAAGCCGGAGTCCCGCCATGCGCCTGATCCTCGCCGCCGCCCTCGCCCTGTCCTCTCTCGCCGTCCCGGCCGCCGCCCGGGATGGCGCCGCCCTCTACAACGCCCAGTGCAAATCCTGCCACAGCATCAGCGGTCCCAGCACGCCGGCGGGACCGACCCTGAAGGGCGTGTCCGGCCGCAAGCTGGCCACCGCGCCCGGCTACAGCTTCTCGCCGGGGCTGACGAAGAAGGGCGGGACCTGGACCGATGCGGCGCTCGACGCCTACCTGACCAACCCGACCGGCTACGCCCCGGGCACAAAGATGTTCAATCGCGTGGCGAGTCCGCAGGCGCGCGCCGCCATTATCGCCTATCTGAAGACCGGCAAGTAGCGGAGCGCGCCATGCGCCTTGGCCTCACCATCGCCCTGACCGTCACGACAGTGGTCGCGGCCGGCTGCGCCTCGGTCGAAGCCGCCCCCGGCTCGACCAGCGACGCCCTGAGCTACAGCTGCGCCGGCGGCAAGGGATTCACCGCCGCCTGGAACCAGCCGGGCGACCGGGTGAAGGTCTCGGCCGGCGGGGTGACGAAGTCTCTGTCCGGCGCCAGGGCCGCTTCGGGCGCACGCTATTCTGCGGGCGACTTCGAGATCTGGGGCAAGGGCGACACCGCCACCCTGTCGGGCTTTCCCGGCGGTCCCTACAGCAACTGCCGCGCGGGCTGACGGAGCACCAGTGGACGTTTTTCCCGCCTATTTCCCCCTGGCCGGGCGCAAGGTCGTCGTCGCCGGCGCGGGCGACGCGGCGGACGCCAAGGCGCGGCTGTTCGACGGCTCTCCGGCCACCCTGGTCCGGGTCGAGGGAACGGCGGCCTTCCTGCCCGGATCCTACAGCGGAGCCACCCTGGCCTTTATCGCCGGGGACGACCTGTTCGTGCAGGCGGCCGCGAGCGCGGCGCGGGCGGCGCGGGCGCTGGTCAATGTGGTCGATCATCCGACCCTGTCTGACTTTCACACCCCGGCCCTTGTCGACCGGGGCGAGGTGGTGGCCGCCGTCGGCACGACCGGCTCGGCGCCGCTGCTGGCCGCCCTGATCCGCAACGCCATCGAGACCCGAATCCCCGAAGGGGCGGGCAAGGTCGCCGCCCTGCTTCGGCGGAACCAGGCGGCGGTCCGGGAGGCGATCCCCGACCTGACCCAGCGCCGCGCCTTCCTGCGCGACATGCTCTCCGGCCCGGCGGCGGCGGCGGCGATGGCCGGCGACATGGAGACCGCCGACCGACTGTTCGGCGAATCCCTGGCCAATGGCGGCAAGGCGGCCGGACGGGTGCGGTTCGTGGCCGGGAAGGGCGCCGCCGACCTGTTGACCCTGCGCGCCAGCCGGGCGCTGGCCGAGGCCGACCTGCTGGTCATCCCCTCGGGGGTGGAGCCCGGCATCCTGGCCATGGCCCGGCGCGACGCCGAGCGGCTGCCCCCGGAGGAAGCCTCGCCCGAGGCTCTGGTACCCCTCGTCCAGGCCGGGCGACAGGTGGTGCGCCTGGTCACGGGCCCGATGGACCCTCACGACCTGAAGGCCCTGGCCGAGGCGGGCGTGGTCGTCGAGGTCCTGCTGGCCGCGCCGTCCTGAACCGGCTCCAGACCTTTGATTCCAGAGAATGATTCGAAGGTCGGACGGCGCCGTCTGACCGTATCTTGCACTCGCCGCGGATCGCGGCGCGCCCTCAGCGATACAGCAGGCCTGGCAGCCAGGTGGCGATCGTCGGGGCCAGCCAGACGATGGCCACAGCCAGAAGCTGCAGCAGGATGAAAGGCACGACCCCCTGGTAGATGTGCCAGGTCGTCACCTGGGGCGGCGAGACACCCCGCAGGTAGAACAGGGCGAATCCGAAAGGCGGTGTGAGGAAGGATGTCTGCAGCACCATGGCCATCATGACCCCGAGCCAGACCGGATCGGCCCCCATGATGATCAGGGGCGTCGCCACCAAGGGGACCACGACGAAGCAGATCTCGATGAAGTCGAGGAAGAACCCCAGCACGAACATCACCGTGAAGGTGAAGAACAGGGCGCCGGTCAGGCCGCCTGGCACCGCCTCCAGCATCGACGCCACCCAGTCGTCGCCGCCGAGGCCCCGGAACACCAGTGTGAACAGGGCCGCGCCGATCAGGATGGTGAAGACCATGGCGGTGATGCTGGTGGTCGAGGTCAGGGCGGGGGCCATGGCGCCGGCCCGATGCAGCGCCCAGAGTCCGCCGAGCACGCCCGCGCCCGACAGCAGCGCCAGGATGATCGCCGCGAGGCCGGCCATCTGGGCGACGGCGCCGGGCTGACCCATCAGGGCGGGCGTGTCCACGACCATGCGAAGCGCCACCAGAAGGGCCAGCGACGCGCCGCCGACCAGCACCAGGCGCGACAACGCCCCGCGTCCCCGGCCCGCGTCGCGCTCCAGCCTGTGCCCGGCGAGCAGCGCCGCGCCGGCCGCGCCGACGGCGGCCCCCTCGGTCGCCGTGGCGATGCCGGCAAGGATCGAGCCGAGCACGGCCAGGATCAGCAGAAGCGGGGCGACCAGGGCCTGGACCAGGCGATCCAGCTTGGGATACTCGCCCTGTCCGGCCGGCGCGGCATCCGGGCGGAACCAGGCGACATAGGCCTGGTAGGCCAGATAGAGCGCCACCAGAAGCAACCCCGGCAACAAGGCGCCGGCGAACAGATCCCCCACCGACACCGAGCTGGATGTGGGCTTGCCCATCTCCAGCTGGGCGCGCTGGTTGGCGTTGGCGATCACATCCCCCAGCAGGATCAGCACGATGGACGGCGGAATGATCTGGCCAAGGGTTCCGGACGCGGCGATCGATCCCGTAACGATCCTCAGGTCGTAGCCGCGCTGGATCATCGCGGGCAGCGCCAGCAATCCCATCGTGACGACCGTCGCCCCGACCACGCCGGTGGACGCCGCCAGCAACGCCCCCACCAGGGTCGTGGAGAACAGCAGCCCCCCGCGCAGGCGCCCGAACAGGTCGCCCATGGTGGTCAGAAGGTCTTCGGCGATCCGGGATCGCTCCAGGATCACGCCCATCAGCACGAACAGCGGCACCGCCGTCAGGGTCGCGTTGCCCATGGTGCCGAAGACCCGTTGCGGGAAGGCGGCGAAATAGGACGGCTCGAAGATGCCCAGCGCCATGCCGAGCAGACCAAAGGCCAGCGCCACACCCGCCAGGGTGAAGGCCACCGGATAGCCCATCATCAGCGCCGCGATCAGCGCCAGGAACATCGCGATGTCGAGGATGCCGTGGATGTCCATCACAGCACCACCCCGGCCTGGTCGGCCGCCAGGGGTTGGGCAGCGAGAGCTTCGGCCTCGCCGCCGTCAAGACCGCGAAGGTGAAGCGCCGCCCGCCCCGCGTGGGCCACGCCGGCGGCCAGCATCGTCACGGCGAACACCGGCATGGCGGTCTTCAGCAGGAACACGAGCGGTAGGCCGTCGGTCTCGGGGCTGCGTTCGCCGATCCGCCAAGCCAGCTCCACCACCGGCCCGCTGTAGATCAGCAGCAGCAGCATGGTCGGCGCTAGGAACAGGGTGAAGCCCGCGACATCCACCGCGGCCCGGGCCCGGGCCGACAGACCTTCATAGAAGATGTCCACCCGCACATGGGCGTTGCCGATCAGCGCCGCCGGCGCGGCCATCAGGAAGCAGAGCGCGTGGGCGTACATCACCACCTCGCTCAGCTTCGTCAGGCTCTCGCCGAACACATATCGCAGGATAACGCCGCTGAGCATTCCCAGCGCCAGGACCAGAAGGCAGACCTGTGCAAACCGCCCCAGCGCCGCCGCGACATCCTCGGCCACCGCGCTCAGCGCCCGCATCACCCCGGCCACCGGCGCGCCAAAAAGCGCCGTCGCCAGCGGCGCGGCCACGAACGGAGCGAGCCCGCCGAGAATCACCAGGCTGACGGCTCCCAGAGGCCCTGCGATCTCCGACACCGTCATGGCTTGAGGTCCAGGGTCGTGGCGCGCATGGACATGTAGCCCGCCTCCGCCCCGTCGACCCAGGGACGCATGGTGCGATAGGCCTTGAGCCAGTTCTCGTAGATGCGGCCGGCCAGCGGATCGGCCGCGCCCGCTTCGGCCCACATCACCTTGGCCACCTTGGCCGCCTCGGCGGTCACTTCGGCGGGAAAGGCGCGCAGCGTAATGTTGTGCTCGGTGCGGAGCTGCTCCAGCGCGACGCTGTTCTGGTAGGTGAACTCGCCGATGGAGGTCATGTAGCTTTCGCGGCATGCGGCGCGCAGGATCGCCTGGTGTTCCCGGCTCAGGCGATCAAACCTGCCCTTGTTGACCCCGACCGCCAGGATCGCGCCCGGCTCCTGAAGGCCCGGCGCATAGTAGAAGGGCGCTTCGCGGTAGAAGCCCAGGCCGAGATCATTCCAGGGTCCGACGAACTCGGCCGCGTCGATCACCCCCGACTGCAACGCGGGATAGATCTCGCCGCCCGGCAGGGCCACCGCCGCTCCCCCGAGCCTGCGGACCATCTCGCCGCCGATGCCGGGAATGCGCATCTTCAGGCCCCGGAAGTCGCTCAGGCTGTTGATCTCGCGCTTGAACCAGCCGCCGGCCTGGTGGCAGGTGTTGGCCGCCGCGATGGGTACGATACCGAAGCCGGCGCCCAACTCCTCCCACAGCGCCTGCCCGCCGCCGTGGTCAAGCCAGCCCAGCTGCTCCATGGCGTTCATGCCGAACGGCACGGCCGTGAAGAAGGGATAGGCCGGGTTCTTGCCCTGCCAATAGTAGTCCGCCGAATGGTAGAGGTCGGCGGAACCCGTCGCGACCGCGTCGAACACCTCGAACGGCCCGACCAGCTCCCCCGCGGAATAGACCTTGATGTCCAGGGTCCCGCCCGACAGCGCCAGCGCGCTGGCGGCGATCCGCTCCGCCGATGCGCCCAGACCCGGCATGCCCTTTGGCCAGCTGGTCACCATGTTCAGGCGCACCGCGCCCGCCACCGCGCTGGCCAGACCCTGCCGCGCCGCGACGCCCGGTCCCATGGGTGCGCCCGCCAGGCGCGCCGCCGCCACACCGGCGCCGGCGCCGGCGATCGTTCCCACGGCGACGGCGGTCAAAAGGCTGCGGCGATCCATCGGCGACGTCCCAACAGGAGTTCAGGCAAGGCGTATAGGCGGACTCTGACGCTGCAACGACCTGCTGGCGTTGAGGCATGCCTTTCTTAGGCCATGAAAACACCGGCGCGCATCCAGATTCTTGCGGATGCGCGCCCTGCGCCGGCAGCTGCGGAAGGACGGTCAGGCGACGCGCGTCTGCGTCAATGGGTCGGTCCCTCGCGCCAGCCGGGCGATCTCGGTTACGAGGGCGGCCGGCGAGATCGGCTTTCCGACCACGCCGTCCATGCCTCCGGCGAGATAGAGCTGTCTCTGATGGGCCAGCACATTGGCGGTCAGGGCGATGATCGGCGTGACCGCGGCCTGGCCGCCCAGGGCGCGGATGCGGCGCGAGGCCTCCATCCCGTCGATGCCGGGCATCTGGATGTCCATCAGGATCAGGTCGAAATGGCCGATCGTCGCGGCCTGCACCCCGGCAAGCCCGTCGGCGGCGGTTGAAACCTTGGCGCCGAGACTGTCGAGCAGTTTCACGGCGATGGTCCGGTTGGTGGCGTTGTCCTCAACCACCAGCACGCGCAACCCGTCCAGCAGCGGGCCGTCGACATCGACGTCGGCCGTCTCCGGGATCGCCGGTTCGGCGGCGATCTCCAGCCGGAACACCGAGCCCTTGCCGGGAACCGAGCTGAAGCTGACGTCGCCGCCCATCAGTCGCGCCAGCTTCCGGGTGATCGACAGGCCCAGGCCCGAGCCGCCGAACCGGCGGGTGGTGGAGGCGTCGGCCTGATGGAAGCGCTCGAAGAGCTGATCCTGAGCCTCCAGGGGGATGCCGACCCCGGTGTCGTGCACGATGAAGGCGAGCCGCCCCGGCGCGGCCTGTTCGCAGACGATCCGCACGCCGCCCTTGAGCGTGAACTTCACGGCGTTGCCCACCAGGTTGAACAGGCACTGGCGCAGGCGGACCGGATCGGCCGCCACCCATCCCAGCTCCGCCTGGCCTTCGATGGTCAGCGTCAGGCCCTTGTCGCGGGCCTGCGGCTGGAGCAGGCGCGCCACGCTGGCGGCCAGCTCCCCGGCGTCCACCGGCCGCGCCATCAGGTCCAGCCGCCCGGCCTCGATGCGCTCGAAGTCGATGACGTCATCCAGCAGCGTCGACAACATCTCGCCGCAGCCGAGCGCCTCGTCGAGCAGGCGATGGCCGTCCGGGCTCAATTTCTCGCTCCGGAGCAGATGCAGAACGCCCAGCACGCCGTTCATGGGCGTGCGGATCTCATGGCTCATGTTGGCCAGGAAACGGGCCTTGGCCTCGGCGGCGGCCTCGGCGGCGCGCTGGGCCTCGACCAGCTCCAGCTCCTGACGCTTGCGCGCATCGATGTCGAGCACCAGGCCGACGCCTTTACGGGTAGGCCGGTGAAGCCGGTAGAAGACCCGCACCCACCGCGCGTCCCCGGCGGGACCGACGATGCGGAACTCCATGGTGACGGTCTCTTCGCCCTCGGCCCAACGGGTGTTCACCGCTCTTACGAGGTCGCGGTCTTCCGGGTGCACAAACGGCCAAACCGGGACGGCGATGGACCCATAGTCCATCGACCGGCCGATCAGGCGGGTGAACTGTTCGCTGGCCCAGAAGGTCTGGTGGACATGGTCGATCTCGAAGGCGCCCGCCTCGGCGGCGCTGAGCGCCAGTTCCTGGCGCCAGGCATCCATCCGGGTCTGCTCCATGAGCGCCTCGACCCGGGCCTGACCCTCGCGCGCGGCGTCGCGGGCGGCGACCAGAGCGGTGACATCCTGGGAGATGCCGCGCAATGCGAACAGTCGCCCCCGGCGCTCCGTCTGGAAAGTGCCCCGCATCGACAGCCAGCGCCCATCGCGGGTGCGCAGCCGGTGCTCGATCGTCCCGCCCCGCCCGGTCTGCACGCCGGCGGTGAAGGCGTCGCGGACGGCGGAAAGCTGGTTCGGGTCAAGGCGGGAGAAGAAGTCTTCGGGATCGGCGATCTCCTCCGGGCTCCAGCCCGACATGGCGTGGATATCGGCCGACCATTCGATTGTCTGGGTGCGCGGCTCGAAACTCCAGGTGCCGATCCCGGCCGCCTCGGACAGCATCGACCGGGTCTGGCGGGCCGCCTCCAGCTCCTCCCGCTGCAGCACCGATTCGGTGATGTCGTGCAGCGTGCCGACCATCTGGTCGTCGGGATCCAGCCGCGAGCGGCCCTGGATCCAGATCCACCGGCCGTCCTTGCAGAGGATCTTGAGCTGGTTGACGGTGTGGCCGTCGCGCTTCATGCGCCGACGCGAGTCGACCGCCTCCTCGTAACTGTCCTCGTGAAGGAAGGCGAAGACCGGCTTGCCGACGAGGTCCTGGCGGGTCCAGCCGGTGTTCCGCTCCCAGGCGTCGTTCACCTCGGTGAAGACGCCATCGCGGTTGACCACCGCGAACATGTCCAGGGAGTTGTCGAAGAACCATCGGGCGGCGGCGGATTCAGCCCGCTTCGCCCTGGAGGTTCGTTTTCCGGTCGTGCCGCCGGCCATGCGTGATGTCCGCCCCTTGCCCGGACCGGACCATGCATGCCGAGACGTAAACGTCTGGTTCCCTGACCGCTTCCATGGGTCAAGCCGGTTGTGATCGGCCCCGGTCAGGGCCATCGGCGCGGCGTCGCCGATCAGGCTCCGGATCCGGAGGAACGGGGACAGGCGCTCGCCGCAGCTGATCACCCCCGGCCGAGGCGGGCTCGAGACCGTGTGACTAGAACCTGGCGCGCACGGTGAACCGCGCATTCAGGGGGGCGCCGGGGGAGATGTTGAAGTTGTTGTGAGCGTCGGAAAAGTAGGTCTCGTCAAACAGGTTTTCGACGTTCACCTGGACCTCAACAGCTTCACTGACGCTGTAGAAGACGGCGGCGTCCACGCGGGTGAAGGACGGCAGCCGGGTCGTCGTCGCCAGGGTCCGGATCGCGGCGAACTGATCGGATTGGTGGGTGATCCCCAGGCCGAAGCCCAGTCGGTCGCTCACGTCGTAACGATTCCACAGGCTGAACTGATGCTCCGGGACCTGGGCCAGACGGACAGCGTCGTTCCCTTCCAATGCGGCGTCCTGATAGGCATAGGCGCCGCTGACCTGCCAGTTGGGACGGATCGTGCCCGTCACCGCCAGTTCCAGGCCTTGCGTCCTCGTCTTCCCGACATTGATGGTGACCAGCGGGTTGACGGGATCCGGCGTGGTCGCATTGGTGCGATCCAGCTGGAACAGGGCGGCGGTCACATTCAGGTTGGGCCTGACGTTCCATTTGGCGCCCAGCTCGTAGTTGGTGAATTCCTCGGGCTCAAGGTTGGCCTGGGTGGTCGACAGGGTCAGGAACTGATCCCCGGAGCGCGGCAGGAAGGACTGGCTGTAGCTGGCGTAGAGCGAGACGTTCGGGCGGGGCTTGAAGATCAGCCCGAGGCGCGGCGAGACCTTGTCGTCGGCGCGCGCAAAGGGCCGGTCCGGGTCGGTCTGGAGGTCCGTTCCGTCGATGTCGAAGCGATCAAACCGCAGGCCGGCGACGATTTCGAATCGTTCGCCGAGGCTGATCTGATCCTGGACGTAGAAGGAGAAGGTGTTGACGGTCGATACGGTGTCGCGGCTCAGCGCCGGGAAGGTGACCGTCGGAAACACCAGGTTGGCGAGGTTGAACGTCGCGTTGGACAACACCCCGTTTCGGCGCTGATTGGCGGAGTCCTGGTCGCCGTATTCCAGGCCAAACAAGATCTTGTGGCTGACGTTGCCGGTCGTCACGCTCCAGACCAGGTTGCTCTGAACCAGGAGGTTCTCCCGGGCGGTGGCGTCGGCATAGGCGGCAAGCGCCACCGTGCCGTTCTGTCCGGTCGCGGCCCCGTTGGGATAGACGTTGGTATAGACCTTGTCATAGTCGCCGAAGAGAAGCGTCGTCGAGAACGCGAGGTCCTCGCTCAGGGCGCCATCGACGCGGAGCTTTGCGATGTGGGCTTCCAGTCTGGTCCGGTTGACGTCGGGAACACCAAAGAACCGGTCGCGGTAGCCGGTGATTGGCGCGCCGGCCAGTGACGGGACGCCGCGATCCGTGGCCCGGTCGTCATCGACGTACTCGTACGACAGACCCGCCTTCCAGCCGCTGTCCAGATCGATGGCGAAATAGGGGTTCACCGCGAACCGCTCACCCTCGTAGAAGTCGCGGTGGTTGGCGAGGTCCTCGTAGACGGCATTGACCCGCAGGGCGGAATTGTCGCCGACGGGTGCGTTCAGATCGAACGACAGGTCGTAGGCCCCGAAGCTGTTCGCGCCGGCCTTTGCGTCGAGAAACCGCGCGGCGGGGCTGGGAGACTTCTGGACGCGATTGACGATGCCGCCGCCGCCGCCGCGGCCAAAGATCAGCGCGTATGGCCCCTTGAGAACCTCGACCCGCTCGAGATTGTACAGACCCCTGAAGTACTGGACGTCATCGCGCACGCCATCGAGGAAGAAGTCAGCGGTGGTGTTCTGGCCCCGCAGGGTGACCTGATCTCGATTGCCTTCGCCCTGTCCGACGGTGACACCCGGAACATAGCGCAGAACATCGCCGAGGCTGTGCAGGGCCTGATCATCGAGCTGGGCGCGGGTCACGACATTGACGCTCTGGGGCACGTCGAGAAGCGGGGTGTCGGTCTTGGTCGCGGTGACGGAATCGACGGCGATGTAGCCCTGCGTCTTCCCGGTGACGATGATCGGCTCCAGCTGCGTTCCCAGCTCTTCTGCGGAGGCCGCCGCCGGGAGCAGGAGGAGGATGGCCGTGGAAGCGAGAAGCGCGCGCATGGAATTCCCTGTCTGATCTCGAGTTCGGATGGCTGGACCCTGAGCGCGAGGCGGTCTCGCGCTTTCAGCCGTTCTGCCCCCGATCAGTGTGGCGGCAGCCTGAGATTGCGAGGCGTTCTTAGAGCTACCACCCCCGACTTGCAATGCGAATTATTCGCAACAAGCCGCTTTCACCTCTGCGACGCCCCGAGAGGCGCGCGGCGGGCGCGGCGACGCAGCCACATCACCGTGCCGGTGACGCCCAGCAGCAGCGGCGCGATCCCGGTCAGGAAGACCAGCAGCTGCCAGATGAAGGGGGCGCCCTGACCGTCGTGAATCTTGCGCATCACCGGCGAGAGCTCATCGACCCGCTCCGGGGCGGCGGAGCCGGCCTCGCGCCCGCGCGCCGTCTGCGGCTTGCCGTCCTTGTCGTTGATCTGGACCGTCACCGGCTCGCCGTCGCCGGCCGGCGCCAACTGGACACGCCAGGACGCGCGGCGGCCTTCAGTCGGCAGGCTGACCGAAGCGAGGGTCAGTCCGGGCTTCGCGGCCGAGGCGGCGGCCACGACGGCGTCGATCGGCGTGGCGGGCGCGGCGAGCGGCGGCGGCGGAACCAGACGCGGCGGCCGGGGGCCGGTCTGCCATTCGGCCACGCCGAACAGGGCGCGACTGGTAGCCGGGAAGGAGATGTAGACGCCGGTCAGCGACACGGCGAGCAGCGGAACCAGCACCCAGAACCCGAACATGTGGTGCAGGTTGTTCATCGTCGAGGGCGACCGCCGCCAGCGCAGACCGCGGGCGACCTTGCCGTTGCGGGGCCACCACAGCCACAGGCCTGTGAGGCAGGAGAGCGTCATCGCCCAGCCCATCCAGCCGACGATCTTGCGGCCCAGGCCAGGCGTGGTGATCAGCAGGCTGCCGTGCAGCCGGTGCATGACGTTGACCAGCTCGTTGCGGGTGTTGGCGGTGTCCAGGACCCTGCCGGTCGCCGGATCGAGCCAGGCGGTCAGCGATTGCGGCCGCTCGCCCGGGGCCAGGGTCTGGCCATTGATCCGGCCCGAGACCACGACCGGGTCGCCGGGCTCTTCAGGCATCCGGATCTGCGACACGGTCGCCCGGTCGCCGAAGGCGGCGCGCGAGGCGGCCAGATAGGCGGACGGCGCCAGACCGGCGTCGCCCTTGCTCACGGCGAAGCGCTGGGGATGCATCAGCGCTTCAAGCGGGTGGTGCCAGACCAGAAGCGCGCCTGAAACGCCGATCGGAACCAGAAGCAGGAACAGGCCCACGCCGAGCCACAGGTGCACGTCGAGCCAGCAGCGGCGCAGGCGTCCAAGGACGGACTGGGTCAAGGGAAGCTCCGGAACAGCTGGAGCGCCGCGCTTAATGCGAATGGTTCTTAGAAGCAAGAATATCCTGGCCGCCTTGACCCTCGCCGGCGACGGGCCTAGCCGGACAGGCGAGACCAGGAGACGCCGATGAGCTTCAGACTTGAACCGGTCGGCCAAGTGCGCGGCGGGCGCATCGAGGCCATCGACGATGACTGGGGACCGAGCCGCGCCCGCATCGAGCTGGACCCCGCCCGGTTCGGACCGGAGGCTCTGTTCGGCCTCGCCGACTTCTCCCACGCCGAGGTCGTCTTCGTGTTCGACCAGATCACAGAGGATCAGATCACCCTTGGCGCCCGGCGGCCGCGCGGCCGGGAGGACTGGCCTCTGGTCGGCATCTTCGCCCAGCGAGGCCGCAACCGTCCCAATCGCCTCGGCGTCTCGGTCTGCAAGGTCATCGCCGTCGACGGCCTGACCATCGAGGTCGAGGGCCTGGACGCCATCGACGGCACCCCGGTGCTGGACATCAAGCCGGTCATGGCCGAGTTCCAGCCGCGCGGCGGCATCCGCCAGCCGGCCTGGGCCACCGAACTCATGGAAGGCTACTGGTGAAGCGACCGCTCGAGGGCGTTCGCGTCCTGACCATCGAACACTTCGGCGCCGGGCCCTACGCCACCCTGCTTATGGCGGAGCTGGGCGCGGAGGTGATCAAGATCGAAAGCCCGTCGCTGGGCGGCGACGCCTCGCGGCCGACGGGGCCCTTCCTGCTGGGCGAGCACGACAGCCAGTATTTCCAGACCTTCTCGCGCGGCAAGAAGAGCGCGGCGGTGGAGCTGAAGACCGGCCGGGGGCGCGAGGACTTCGAGCGGCTGGTCGCCTCGGCCGAGGCGGTGGTCAACAACCTGCGCGGCGACCAGCCGGCCAAGCTGGGCCTGACCTTCGACGCGCTGAAAGGCATCAATCCGGCCATCGTCTGCGGGCACCTGTCGGCCTACGGCCGGGGCAACAGCCGCGAGGGATGGCCCGGCTACGACTACCCGATGCAGGCCGAATGCGGGCTGATGAGCCTGACCGGCGAGCCGGATGGACCGCCGACCCGGATGGGCGTCTCGATCATCGACTTCATGAGCGGCGCGACCTTCGCCTTCGGGGTGGTGTCCGGGATCCTGTCCGCCCGCGCGACCGGCGAAGGGTGCGATGTCGATGTCAGCCTGTTCGACGTGGCGCTGCACCAGCTGAGCTATCCGGCCGTCTGGGCCATGAACGCGGGCCATGTGACCGAACGCCTGCCCAATGGCGCCCACCCCTCGCTGGCGCCGGTTCAGCGGGTGAAGACCGCCGACGGCTATGGCCAGCTAATGTGCATGACGCAGAAGTTCTGGGACGAGCTCTGCACGCTGGCCGGCCGTCCGGACCTCGCCGCCGATCCGCGCTTCACCGATCTCGCCGCCCGCCGCGCCAACCTGCCGGCTCTGACCGAGGCGGTCGACGCCCTGTTCGCCAACCGGACCAATGCCGATTGGACCGCCCTGCTCGGCGGCCGCGTGCCGTTCGGCCCGGTGAACAGCCTGAGCGAAGCGCTGGACAATCCGTTCGTGGCCGAGGTCGGCCTGCGCGATGTCGTCGACCATCCGGATGCGCCGCAGGGGCTGCAGATGCTCGCCGCGCCGGTGAAGATCGACGGCGAGCGGATGCCGGGCAAACGCTCGCCCAAGCTCGGCGAGCACACCGGGGAACTGCTGGGTTAGCGTCCCGGCGATCCGCTCATTTCCCACCGTCGTCATCGTCGGAACACGTCCGACGATGACGGGGGTGTTGTCTGCCTTGAGCTAAGTGGCTCAAACCGCCAGCGCCTCTCCCGTCATGCGCCGGTAGAGGTCCAGGTACCGCGCCGACATGGCGTCGATCACCGCCTGCGGCAGCGGCGGGGGCGGCGCCTCGCCGTTCCAGCGTCCGGCGGCGCGCTCGGCGTCGAGGTGGTCGCGCAGGGGCTGCTTGTCGAAGCTGGGCGGGACCTCGCCGACCGACCAGCCCTGCGCCGGCCAGTAGCGGGAGCTGTCGGGGGTCATCACCTCGTCGATCAGCACCACCTTGCCGGCGGCGTCGCGCCCGAACTCGAACTTGGTGTCGGCGAGGACGAGGCCGCGCTCGGCGGCGGCGTCGCGGCCGGCGGCGTAGACCGTGCGGCTGAGGCGCTCCAGCCCCGCGGCGAGGTCGGCGCCGACCAGCTCGATCATGCGGGAGACAGGGATGTTCTCGTCATGCCCGGTCTCGGCCTTGGTCGCCGGGCTGAACACCGGGGGGTCGAGCCGCTCGCTCTGGCGCAGGCCGGCCGGCAGAGCCTCGCCCGCCAGGGTGCCGGTCGCGGCGTACTCCTTCCAGGCCGAGCCCGAGAGATAGCCGCGCACCACGCATTCGATGGGAACGACCTCGACCCGCCGGCACAGGGTGGCCCGGCCGGCCAGCTGGGCCCGGCAGGACGCCAGGGCCGGGACGGCGGCGATGATCTCGTCCGCATCGACCGACAGCAGGTGATGGTCGACCACCCCCTCCAGGCGCCGGAACCACCAGGCGCTCAGCTGGGTCAGGACCGCGCCCTTGAACGGCACCGGCTCGGCCATCACAACGTCGAAGGCGCTGACCCGGTCTGTGGCGATCAGCAGCAGGCGTTCGGCATCGACGACATAGATGTCGCGCACCTTGCCCCGGCCGACGAGTTCGAGGGGCAGATCGCTTCGGGTCAGCAGGTCCAAGAACTCATCCTCGCTACAGGGTCTTGCAGATGTCGGCCCAGGCGTTGGCCAGGGCGTCGCGGTGGGCCGGCTCGGCCACGGCCATCAGCGCCTCCGCCCGGCCATCGAGAGTAAGGCCGCGCAGGTCGGCGATGCCGTGCTCGGTGATGACCAGCCCGACGTCGGCGCGGGGCACGGAGACGGCCGTCTGGGGAAGGCGCGGGATGATCCGGCTGATCGCGCCGGCCTTCGCCGAGGACGGCAGCGCCAGGATCGGCAGGCCGCCCTCCGACAGGCGAGCTCCGCGCAGGAAATCGGTCAGGCCGCCCGTGCCGGAGATCTGGCGACCGTTCTGGAACTCGGCGTTGGCCTGGCCGAACAGGTCGATCTCCAGCGCCGAATTGACGGCCACCAGCTTCGGGATCGCCGCCAGGGTGCGGATGTCGTGGGTGAAGCCCGAGGGCTCGAAGCGGATGCGCGGGTCGCGGCCGCAGAGGGCGTAGAGCCCGGCGTCGCCGGCGGCCAGGCCCGTGACCACCTCGGTCAGGGCCCCGGAGTCCAGCACCGCCTGCAGCGGCCCGGCGACCATGCCCGAATGGATGCGCAGACCCTTCAGGCCCTCCAGCGCCTGCACCGCCGCCACACCCGCCTTGCCAAGCCCGAACTGCAGGCTGGACCCGGGCGTCAGCAAGGTCTGCAGATGCCCCTTGATGCGGTCGAAGGCCGGATCCAGCGTCCCGGCCTCGTAGGCCAGCAGCGGCGTCTCGTCCTCGGCCACGAGGTCGAAGGCCGAGAGGTCGTAGAGCGGTCCCTGCACGCGGGGCATGTGCGGATTGACGACGGCGATCTTGAACAGGTCGCGCGCCAGCACCACCGGCGAAACGTCCGACGCCACGCCGAGCGACACCCGCCCGTCGGCGTCCGGCGGGCTGACCAAAACGACGGCGGCGTCGAGCGGCGTCGTTCCCAGCCAGCCCCAGGCCTGGAACCAGGTCATCGGCCGCAGCGCGAAGGATCCCGCCTCGAAACTGCCGCGCCAGTCGCCGGAGAGGAAGGTCCCCTCGGCCCGCGCCGTCTCGTGCAGGGCGGCCCAGTCGGTGCGGTTGATCCCGGGCACATGGGCGCCGACGAAGGTGATCCCGGCCGCAAGCTCCGGGGTGCGCTCGAAGGCGTCGCGCAGGCCCAGCGGCTCGCCGGGCCCTCCGGGAATGAACAGTCGACCCCCCGTCGGATTCAATCGGGAGGCGACCGTCTCGGCCAGCTTGTCAATCGGGAGGCGAATCACGTCATTCTCGGTTCAGACGACGCCTGCAACCGTACGCGGCGCCGATGTGTTCAGTGCGTTGAATACCCGGCCCCCTGAAGGACCAGACCGCGTCATGAAAGCTTCGATCGACCATCCCTATGATATCGCGCGGCCCTTCCTGTGGATCGCGGCGGCCGGCTTCGCGACCGGCTTTCTCGGCTACATGGCCCTGTTCGGGACGCCGCTCTAGCCTCACGCCGCGCCGGTCGAGCCGAAGCCGCCCGCGCCGCGCGCCGTGGCGTCCAGGCTGTCGACTTCCATCCACGACGCCGACGCCACCGGCGCGATGACCAGCTGGGCGATGCGATCCCCCCGGCGGATGACGAAGTCCTCCTCCCCCAGATTGATCAGGATCACCTTCACCTCGCCGCGATAGTCGGCGTCGATGGTGCCCGGCGTGTTGAGGCAGGTGATACCGGCCTTGGCCGCCAGGCCCGAGCGCGGCCGGACCTGGGCCTCGAAGCCGGCCGGGACAGCGAAGGCCAGGCCCGTGGGCACCATGGCCCGCGCCATAGGCTTGAGCGTCAGCGGCGCGTCGTCGGCCACTGCGGCGCGCAGGTCCATCCCGGCGGCCAGGGCGGTCTCGTAGGCCGGCAGCGGAATGTCCTCGCCGTGCGGCAGGCGGGTGATCGGGATGGTCGGGGTCATGCCAGCGCCTCGGCGATGCGGGCGGCCAGCCGGGCGCCGACCGCTTCCTTCACGTCGCGGTCCCAGCGCTCGACGCCGGCCTTGCTGATCAGCAGCACCGCGTTCTCGCCGCCGCCCATGACGCCCGGCTCGGTGACGTCGTTGGCGATGATCCAGTCGCAGTTCTTGCGCGCCAGCTTGGCCCTGGCATGGGCCTCGACATCGTTGGTCTCGGCCGCGAACCCGACGACCAGTTTCGGCCGGCGCGGGTTGTCGGTGGCGAGCGTCGCCAGGACGTCGGGGTTCTCCACCAGCCGCAGCGCCGGCGGACCGTCCTTGCCCTTCTTGAGCTTGATCCCGAACGCCTCGTCTGGGCGCCAGTCGGCGACGGCGGCGACGCAGACGGCGGCGTCGGCCGGCAGGGCGGCCTCGCAGGCGGCCAGCATCTCGCGCGCCGATTCCACATCAACCCGCTTCACACCGGAGGGTGTCGGCAGGCTGACCGGCCCGGCGACCAGCGTCACCCGGGCGCCCAGGGCGGCGAGGCCGGCGGCGATCGCGAAGCCCTGACGGCCGCTGGAGCGGTTGGTCAGCAGCCGCACGGGATCCAGCGCCTCGGCCGTGGGCCCGGCGGTGACCAGCACATGCTTTCCCGCCAGAGGGCGGCCGCGCGGCCCTTCCAGCATGGCCATGGCGGCGTCGAAGATCGCCTGGGGCTCGGCCATGCGGCCGGCGCCGAACTCGCCACAGGCCATGGCGCCCTCGTCGGGCCCGACGAAGCTGACGCCGTCGGCCTGCAGGGTCGCGAAATTGCGCTGCGTGGCGGCGTGCTCCCACATGCGCACGTTCATGGCCGGGGCCATCAGCACCGGCTTGTCGGTGGCCAGCAGGGTCGTTGTGGCCAGATCCCCGGCCAGACCCTGCGCGGCCTTGGCCATCAGGTCGGCGGTCGCGGGGGCAACCACCAGCAGGTCGGCGGAGCGGCTGAGCTCGATATGGCCCATCTCCGCCTCGTCGGTCAGGGAGAACAGCTCGCTGTAGACCCTGTCCTCAGCCAGGGCCGACAGGGACAGCGGGGTGACGAACTGCGCGCCGGCCGCCGTCAGGATCGGCCGCACGGCCACGCCGGCCTTGCGCAGCAGCCGGGTCAGCTCCAGCGCCTTGTAGGCCGCGATGCCGCCGCCGACGATCAGAAGAACCCGCCGCTCGCCCAAACCGCGCCCTCGCCTTCAATGCCTGTCCGCTCCTTACGGTGCGGGCGGGCGCTGGACAACCGGCTCGACCTGTGTTCCTAGTTCGTTCGTTATTCTCGTTCAGGTGGCATAGCGAGGGTTCTCATGATTAGATTGTCAGGCGGCTCGGCCGTCATCGCGGGCCTGTGCCTGCTGCTCAGTGGCTGTGACGGCGGCGCCTCGGCGGTTCCGGCGCAGAAGGCGGGGGATGCCGCGCCGGCGGCGACCGCCGCGTCGGATGCGTCGTCCCCGGACCAGTCCCGGTCATCCGACGCCGACCGGGCGGCGGTTCCCAGGGTGGACGGCCGGCCCATGTGGTCGGCCACACGGCGCTACACCGCCGAACAGAACGCCCGCCGGGCCTTCGAGCGCAACGGCGCGGCCTTCGGCGCCGACTCGGTCGACGCCTTCGTGAAGAAGGCCCACGCCTTCACCTCGAGGCCGCCGAAGGGATCGCTGTTCCTGTCGCGGGACAACGGCGACCGGCTGATCTACGACCCGGCCGGCAACGTCTTCGCCATTGCCTCGGCCGAGGGCGCGCCGCGCACGATGTTCAAGCCCGACACCGGCATGGCCTACTGGGAACAGGTCAAGGTCGACGAGGCCGACCGGGCCGCGCGGCGGCAGCGGCGCGGGGACGGGGAGTAAACCCACTTCCTCCCCCGCTTGGGGGAGGGGGACCATGCGGAGCATGGTGGAGAGGGAAGCGCCTTCGGCCGAAGGTTGCCCGGATTATTGATGACGCAGAGCGCTTCGCCGGCACGTCTGACGGCGGCGACTCCCACTCCACCAGCCTTCGGCTGGTCCCCCTCTCCATCAGGGAGAGGAAATCCAGAGTCTACCCCAGCAGATACCCCAGCAGGCCCGCAAGCCCGGCCACGGCGGCCCCGGCGGCGAACCAGGCCAGGCGCGAGGGCTGCGGCTCGACGACGGCGACGGTGGTCACGCCGGCCTCCTGGGCCTCGGCCATGCGGGCAATGGCGCGCAGGGCGCGGACGGCGTCGTCGGCCAGCTCGCGGACGCGGGCGACCGGAGACAGTTCGCGACTGATCCAGCGGCGGACCACCGGGTCGGCGGCCTGCCAGATGTCGTGGTCGGGGTAGAGCCTGCGGGCGACGCCCTCGACGGTGACCATGGTCTTCTGCAGCAGCACCAGCTCGGGCCGCAGCCGCATCTCGAACAGGGCGGTGATCTCGAACAGCTGGGCCAGCAGCCGGCCCATGGAGACCTCGCTGGCCGCCCGGCCGAAGACAGGCTCGCCGACCGCGCGCAGCGCCTGGGCGAAGGCGTCGATGTCGTGGTGGCGCGGCACATAGCCGGCGTCGAAATGCACCTGGGCCACCCGGCGATAGTCGCGCATCAGGAAGCCGTAGAGGATCTCGGCCAGGAAGCGTCGCTCGACCGGTCCCAGCCGGCCAATGATGCCGAAGTCGACGGCGGTGATCGTCGAGGGGGCCGAGACGAACAGGTTTCCCTCGTGCAGGTCAGCGTGGAACACGCCGTGGTCCACCGCCTGGGCCAGGAAGCCGCGGATGAGGTTGTCGGCCAGGGCCCGGCGGTCCAGGCCCGGCGCGTCCAGCGTCGCCGGATCCGACAACGGCAGGCCGCTCGCCCATTCCAGGGTCAGGACCCGCTTGCCGACGCCCTCCCAGACCACGGCCGGCGCGCGGATGTAGCTGTCGCGGGCCATGACCTCGCCGACCTCGCCGGCGCCGGCGGCCTCCATGCGCAGGTCCAGCTCCAGCTCCAGCGCGCGGACGACGATCCTTGCGAACAGCACCGGCTCCAGCCGGCGGGCCGGGGCGATCAGCCGCTCGACCAGACCGGCGACCAGCAGCAGCACGCGGCTGTCGGCGTCGACGCGGCGCTCGATGCCGGGCCGCAGGACCTTCACCGCCACCCGGCGGCCGTCGAGCATCGTGGCCTCATGGGCCTGGGCGATGGAAGCGGCAGCCACCGGCTCGCCGAAGGTCGCGTAGAGGCTCTCGACCGGCCGCCCCAGCGCGCGCTCGACCTCGGTGCGGGCGACGGCGGTCGCGAAGGGCGGCAGGCGGTCCTTGAGGTGCGAAAGGTCCTGGGCGAACTGGCCGCCGAAGATGTCGGCGCGGGTCGACAACACCTGGCCCAGCTTGATGGCGACGGGACCGAAGCTCTCCAGCGCCCTGGCCAGCCGCTCGCCCGGCCGCCCGACCCTGGCCTGTCGCCCCGCGAACAGCCTCAGGAACCGGCCCAGCGTCCGCACCCCCGTCGGCAGCAGCGGATCGACCTCGCGCGGGATCAGCGCATCGGCGCGGATCAACGTCCAGCCGACGGCCAGCAGGCGGGCGAATGCGGCAAGGTCCATGCCTAGGCGGCCCGTCCCGTATGCATGGCGGCGACGCCGTTGGTGAAGTTCACGAAGCCCGCAGCCGCGAAGCCGGCCTCGGTGATCATCCGGGCGAAGGTCTTCTGATCGGGGAAGCGGCGGATGCTCTCGACCAGGTACTGGTAGGAGTCCCGGTCATTGGCCACCCATTCGCCGATCCGCGGGATGGCGTTGAACGACCAGGCGTCATAGGCGGCACGGACCAGGCTGTTGGTCGGCCGCGAGAACTCCAGGCAGATGAACCGCCCGCCGGGTTTCAGCACCCGTCGCGCCTCGCGCAGGGCGGCGCTGACGTCGGTGACGTTGCGGATGCCGAAGGTGATCGAATAGGCGTCGGCGCTGGCGTCCGGCAGCGGCAGGCGCTGGGCGTCGCCGACGGCCCAGCAGACCTCCGGCGGATAGCCGCGCTCGCGGCCGGCGGCGATCATCTCGGCATTGTAGTCGATGACGTGGATGGTGGCGTCCTCGCCGCCCCGGCGCTCTTGCGCGGCGCGGGCCATCCTGGCGTACCGGTGGGCCATATCGCCGGTGCCGCCGGCCACGTCGAGGATCACCTCGCCCGGCTGCGGGTTCAGCCGCGCGGCCACGGCGTCCTTCCAGAGCCGGTGCACGCCCGCGCTCATCAGGTCGTTCATAAGGTCGTAGCGGCCGGCGACACGGTCGAACACGCCCCGGACCAGGCCGGGCTTCTCGGAGGGGTCGACGTCGCGGTAGCCGAAGGTGGCGCTGCTCTGGCTCATGCCTTGCCTCATAGACCCGGGACATCGCCTAGGCTAGCCAACGGAAGACCCCGCGCAGGCGAAAGACCTCCATGCCCGAGCTTCCCGAAGTCGAAACCGTCCGCCGCGGCCTGCAGCCGGTGCTGGAGGGGGCGCGGCTGAGCCGCGTCGAGCAGCGGCGGCCCGATCTGCGTTTTCCGTTTCCCGAGGGCTTCGTCCAGCGGCTGACCGGCGCGCGGATCGAGCGGCTCGAGCGGCGGGCCAAATACCTGCTCGGCCACCTGGACCGGGGCGACGTCCTGGTCATGCATCTGGGCATGACCGGCCGGTTCGAGATCGAGGCGCCCGGGCTTGCCGCGCGGCCGGGCGACTTCGTCCACGCCGTCGCCCCCGACCCGAAGCACGCCCATGTCCTGTTCGAGACCGAGGCCGGGGCGCGCGTGACCTACTACGACCCGCGCCGGTTCGGCTTCATGGGCCTGGTTCCGGCCGAAGGTCTGGCGAGCCATCCGTGGTTCGCGGGCATGGGGCCGGAGCCGCTGGGCCCGGACCTGACCCCCGACCACCTGGCCGCCGCCTTCGCCGGGCGCCGGCAGGGACCCAAGACCCTGCTGCTGGACCAGCGGATCGTCGCGGGGCTGGGCAACATCTATGTCTGCGAGGCGCTGCACCGGTCGGGGATCTCGCCCCTGCGGCCGGCGGGCGAGATCGCGGCGTCGAAGTATCCGCTGCTCGTCGAGGTCATCCGCGAGGTGCTGGGCGAAGCCATCGAGGCCGGCGGCTCGACCCTCCGTGACTTCGCCGCCACCGACGGCGCGCTGGGCTACTTCCAGCACAGCTTCCGGGTCTATGGTCGCGAGGGCGAGCCCTGCCCGAAGCCGGATTGCGGCGGCGTGATCGAGCGCGAGGTCCAGGGCGGCCGGTCGACCTTCCTCTGCCGTCGGTGCCAGACCTAGGGATGCGGGGGATGATCAGGATACGGGGGATGCTCGCGGCGGTGATGACAGCGGCGGCCCTGCTGCTGTCGCCGGCCGCGGCCAGGGCCGAGCCGGCGGTCTGGACCGTGCGCGATACGGATTCGACCGTTGTGCTTTTCGGGTCGGTGCATCTGTTGCCCGACGGGCTGGACTGGCGGCCCGCCGCGCTGGACCGGGCCCTGGAGGAGGCCGACGACCTGTGGTTCGAAACGTTGACCGAGGGCGGCGAGGGCCGGATGGCGACCCGCGCCCTCGGCATGCTTCCGGCCGGTGAGAGCCTGTCGGCGAAACTGTCGGCGCAGGGGCGGGCGCGGCTTGAGCGGGTGTCGGCCGCGGTTGGTCTTTCGCCGGCGGCGGTGGACGGCCTGCGCCCCTGGCTGGCGGACCTCACCCTGAGCGTGGCGAAGCTGATCCGCGACGGCGCCCGGGCCGAGGCCGGGGTCGAGGCGGTTCTGGCCGGCGCCGCGCCGGGCGCCGCGCGGCGCTACTTGGAGACCCCCCGGGAGCAGATCGCCTTTCTGGCCGAGGCGCCCGAGGCCGATCAGCTGGCCTCGCTGGAAGAGACCCTGCGCCAGCTCGAGGAGGACCCGGAGCTGTTCACGCGCCTGGTCAGGGCCTGGCTGGCCGGCGACCAGGCGACCATCGACGCCCTTGGCGCCGCGCCGCTGAGGTCCCTGTCGCCGGTGCTCTACGAGCGCCTGCTGGCCGGCCGCAACCGGCGCTGGACGGAGACGATCCTTGAACGGCTGGCCGGGTCGGGCACGACGGTGATCGTGGTCGGCGCCGGACATATGACCGGGCCCGACGGGGTGCCGGCCCTGCTGCGCGCCCGGGGCGTCGCGGTCGAAGGGCCCTGAACGCTCTTGAGCCGGCGCGGCGGGGCGGGCACAAACCGGCCATGACCGATTTCCAGACCCTCCTCGTCGAGACGCCGTCGGACGGCGTCCTGCTCGTGCGCCTCAACCGGCCCGAGGCGCTCAACGCCCTGAACTCGACCCTGCTGGGCGAGCTCGGCCAGGCGCTGGACGCCGCCGGCGCCGACGACGCCGTCCGGGTGGTCGTCCTGACCGGCTCGGAGAAGGCCTTCGCGGCCGGGGCGGACATCAAGGAGATGTCGGACAAGTCCTACGCCCAGATGATGAAGCTCGACTTCTTCACCGACGCGGCGCGGCGGATCGAGCAGTTCCGCAAGCCGATCATCGCGGCGGTCAGCGGCTACGCCCTGGGCGGCGGATGCGAGCTGGCGATGATGTGCGACTTCATCATCGCCTCGGAGACGGCGAAGTTCGGCCAGCCCGAGATCAATCTGGGTGTCGCACCCGGCATCGGCGGCACTCAACGCCTGACCCGCTTCGTCGGCAAGTCCAAGGCCATGGACATGATCCTGACCGCCCGGATGATGGACGCCGCCGAGGCCGAGCGCTCGGGCCTGGTCTCCCGCGTCGTACCCGCCGACAAGCTGATCGAGACGGCGCTGGAGGCGGCGGCGAAGATCGCCGGCCACTCGCCGCTGGCGGTTCTGATGAACAAGGAGCTGGTCGAGGCGGCCTACGAGACCACGCTTGCCACCGGCGTGGCGCTGGAGCGGCGTCTGTTCCACAGCCTGTTCGCCTTCGAGGACCAGAAGGAGGGCATGGCCGCCTTCGTCGAGAAGCGGAAGCCGGACTTCAAGGGGCGGTAAGCAGGGCCGCCGCCTCGTCGGTCATCAGCCATTTGGCGAACTTTACCCCGGCCGCCTCGTTGGCGCCGCGGGTGACGAGGACCTGGACCTCGCCGCCCACGATCTTCGGCTTGAAGCGGTTCTGCAGCCGGGCGTGGCCGTAGCGCTGCAGTCGGTCGGCCAGCTTGGGCTCGCGGGTGACGATCACCGCGCCCGAACCGGCCTCTCCGGCCTCCAGCAGCGCCTTGGGATCAGCCGCCTTGAGGGTGAAGGCCGCCGCCTCGCCCTTGCGCGCCCAGGCCGCCAACGCGGCGTTCAGCGGCGTGACCAGGTCCGGGTCGCAGACCACAGCGGGCCCCGGTCCGCCCGGGGCGCATCCGGCGACGGCCCCGAGCGCGAGGAGAAACAGTCTTCTGTCCATGCCTCGCTTGTACAGAAGCGGAGACGATCCGCCAGAGTCACGTTGACCGCCCCCGGTCCTTCCTGTATTTGCCCGCCCTTCGATTTATCCGGCGTACGCGACGTCCGCGCGCGCCCCGTCCGTTTGAGGTCTACAGGCACATGGCCAACAATCCCGGCGCCAAGAAGGCGATCCGCAAGATCGAGCGCCGCACCGAAGTGAACAAGGCCCGCCGTTCGCGCGTCCGCACCTTCCTGCGCAAGTTCGAGGAAGCCGTCGCCGCCGGCGACGCCGCCGTGGCCAAGGAAGCCTTTATCGTCGCGCAGTCGGAACTGATGCGCGCCGTGTCCAAGGGCGTGGTTCACAAGAACACCGGCTCGCGGAAGGTCTCGCGCCTGAACGCCCAGCTGAAAAAGCTGTCGGCCGCCTGATCCGGGCCCGGTACGTTGCGCCGCGATCGGCGCAACGCCTTGTATTTCAGCAGTTTGATGAACCGGCAGGCGCCTCCGCGTCGGCCGGTTTTTTCACGCCCGCGTTTCGCCCGTGCGGCGAATTTACTCATCTCCGAGGGGCTGGTTAACGGATTCCCTTGCCCTGATCGGGCCGTCCGCGAGTCAACAGAAATATCCGTGTCGGGACTCTAATTTCACGTTTGACCGGCCGTTTTCGAGGTCGCTAGTGTGAAGTTCTAGACGCGCTGGTTCATCTCCATTTTTGGTCATGAGTAAGGCGGCGGCGGACGCAGTGCATCCGCCGATCAAGCCCCTGTGCGTCGGACCTTGCTTCATCGTCGTGGGGGCGGCTGAGGCGTCGCGGGCAAGAGACAGATAAGGATCGGGTGGGCTGAATATGACTTCCGTGGGTGGCCAAATGATGCCCTCTCAGACTCCGGCTGGCGCCGTCTGGACCAAGGCCTGCCTGGCGCTTCGTCATGAGCTTGGCGAGGCCGCCTTCGGCTCCTGGCTGGCCCAGGCCGCGCTGCGCGAGGCGGGCGGCCAGCTGTATCTCGTCACCCCGACCGGCGTCGCCCGTGACTGGATTCGCCGCAACGCCTGGCGCCGCATCGGCGAGCTCTGGGCCCAGCACGACCCGGAGGGTCGCATCCTGGACCTGAAATCCCGCATGGAGTTCGAGTCCGACACCGGCGGGATGGACATCATCGCCGAGGCCATCGAGGTGATGGACCCGGTCGCCACCGACGCCCCGGCCATCGCCCCGATGCCGCCCGTCCGCCCGACCCGTACCGCCGGCCTGCAGGAACGCTTCACCTTCGACAGCTTCGTGCCGGGACCGGCCAACGAGTTCGCCCACGCCGTGGCCCGCCGCGTGGCCAGCTGGGCGGACGGACACTTCAACCCGGTCGTCTTCCACAGCCCCTACGGCTTCGGAAAGACCCATCTGCTGAACGCGCTCGCCTGGGAGGCCATGCGCGCGGCGCCGGAGAAGAAGGTGGTCTACCTGACCGCCGAGCGCTTCCTGTCGACCTTCGTGCGGGCGGTGATGGATCGCTCCACCAGCCTGTTCAAGGAAGAGCTGCGCGCCGCCGATCTGCTGCTGATCGACGACGTCCATTTCGTCGCCGGCAAGCAGTCGACCCAGGAAGAGCTGTTCCACACCCTGACCGCCCTGATGGAGGACGGTCGCCGCGTGGTGTTCTCGGCCGATCGGCCGCCGGCGCAGATCACCGAGATGGACGCCCGCCTGCGCAGCCACCTGTCGGCCGGCCTGGTCTGCGGCATCGAGCCCGCCGACCGCGGCCTGCGCATGGGCATCCTGGAGCGCAAGCTGGCCTCGCTGGGCCGCCAGGGCGGCTTTGTCGCCGAGGCTCGCCCGGAGGTGCTGCAGTTCCTCGCCGACCGCTTCACCGACAGCGTGCGGGAGCTTGAAGGGGCGCTGAACACCCTGGTGGCCCGCATGGGCGCGGAAGTCTCGGCCCTGTCGCTGGACGAGGCGCAGAATATCCTGCGCCCTCACCTGCGCGGCGCCGAGAAGCGCATCACCATCGACGACATCCAGAAGGCCACGTCCGAGCACTTCGGCCTGCGTCAGGCGGACCTGATCTCCGAGCGCCGCAACCGCTCGGTGGCCCGTCCGCGCCAGGCGGCCATGTGGCTGGCCAAGCAGCTGACCACCCGCTCGCTGCCGGACATCGGCCGGCGCTTCGGCGGCCGCGACCACACCACCGTGCTGCACGCCGTGCGCCGTATCGAGGCCCTGAAGGCCGACGACGCCCAGCTGTCCCGCGACCTGGAAGCCCTGACGCGGAAGCTGCGGGGGTAGCGTCGCCTTCCCGACGTCATCCTCGGACATTTTCCGGGGAGCCATGAACACGGCAGTCCGTAAAGAAGGGCGTGGAGCGATCCGCGCCCTTCTTGCATTCGACGGCGCCCAGGGGGCGCGGAACAGGTCCGACCGTGACGGGGAAGGGGGTTGCCGGAGCACGATGCGGTCAGACGGAACCGTCCGACCGTTGAATCGTGCTCTGGAATCAAAAGTCCACGGCCTGATTCAGGCTCTAGAACCGCTTCCCGCGCACGCCGTTCTCGGCGAAATGGTCGATCATCTTGCGCCAGCCGTCCTGGGCGGCCTCGAGGTCGTAGCTGGCGCGGTAGTCGGCGTGGAAGCCGTGCTGCGCGTCGGGGTAGACCACGATCCGGGCCCCCTCCTTCTTGAACTCGCGCAGCCTGGCGTTCATCAGCTCGACGTCGGCGACCGGAATGCCCTGGTCGCGGCCCGCGTAGAGCCCCAGCACCGGCGCCTTGAGGAAGCCGGCGAGCTCCAGCGGCCATTCGCGCTCGGGCTCGGACAGGAACTGGCCTTCCGCCGGGCGGGTCAGCCGGCCGTACCAGGCCACGCCGCAGCGGAAATGCCGGTATCGTGAACAGGCCAGCCAGACCGCCGCCCCGCCCCAGCAGAAGCCGGTGATGGCCATCTTCCTGCGGTCGGCGAAGGACTGGGCGCCCACCCAGGCGACGGTGGCGTTGATGTCGTTCATCACCTGCGCGTCGGTGGCCGCCGAGACGATGCGGCGGATCGACGCGAAGTCGGTCAGCGGGGCGGGGTCGCCGTGGCGGGCGAAAAAGTCCGTGGCGATGGCGACGTATCCGAGCTTGGCCAGGCGGCGGCAGACGTCGCGGATGTACTCGTGGATCCCGAACACCTCCGAGACCACGACGACCACCGGGAACCGCCCCCTGGCGTCCGGGCGGGCGACATAGGCGGGGATGTCGCGGTCGCCGGCCGGGATCAGCGCCATCTCGGCGACGAGACCGTCCAGGTCGGTGATGATCGGATCGGCGCTGGCCGACACCGCGGCGGCCGCATAGCCGGCGAAGAACAGGCCGCCCAGCGCGCGGCGGGAGACATCCAGATCCCCGGGGAGATTGCCCTCGGGACGGGTGAGCTTGAGCATGGCGTTATCCTCGACGGCGTTTTGTCGCACCCTAACGTGACAGTACGGGCGTCGCCAAGGGCGGCGGCGGGGCGGCGCGCCGCAGGGTGATGTTGATCCGGCCGCCGCCGGGGACCAGCCGCGAGGAGCCGGGGATGATGCGGTCGACCCCGTGGTAGGCCAGCCGGGATTCGCCCGCCAGCAGGCAGACATCGCCCGAGGCGAGGCGCAGAGAGCGGGTCGGCGCCTTGCGTGTCAGTCCGCCGATCCGGAACAGCGCCGTGTCGCCCAGCGAGATGGACAACACCGGAAAAGCGAAGTCGGCCTCGTCCTCGTCACGATGCAGTCCCATGCGGGCGCCGGGCCTGTAGAGATTGACGAGGCCGGCGTCGGCCGGAACGGCCGGATCGACGAGGTCGGCCCACAGCGCCTCGAGCAGCGGCGGCATCCGCGGCCACGGCCGACCGGTGCGCGGATGGCAGGGCTCGTAGCGGTAGCCCAGACGGTCCGAGACCCAGGACAGCGGGCCAAGGCCCGTGGTCTCCACGCTCATGGCCTTGCCGCCGGGCGTGACCTGGACGTGGAAGGGCGCGTCCCGCGCTGCGTCCAGCACACAGGCGACCAGGCAGGCCTGATCCTCGGGCGACAGGTGTCCCGGCAGCAGCGTGAAACCGCTTTCGTCCCTCATGACCGTCCCGTTGCGCGAACCCCGAGGGTGCGCGCCGGGAGCGCCTGAGACAAGCGGCGCGAAGGCCGGAACCGGCGCGGGCTGGAGCAGGATGCGGTCAGACAGCGCCATCCGACCGTTGAACCGTGCCCTGGCCCGCGCCGGAAACCGGTCAGTCTTCGGTGTAGCGGTAGGACGAGATCTTGCAGACGTCGATGCGCTTGCGGACGAGCTCGTCACCGTCGTCGAACACCGCCTTGAAGTCGTACAGGCAATAGCCGGTGCCATCGTCGACGTTGACCGTCACCGATTGCCCGGGGCTCAGCACGTCGCGGCCCAGGATATCTTCTTCCCAGTCGTTCTCGCTGACGTTCGAGGCGTAGAACTTGACGATGGTGAAGCGGGTTTCGTTGATGATCCGGACGCGCCGGTCCTCGGCCGAGGCGTTGGCGGCCGTCAACAGGCTGGCCGCGGCGAAGACGGCGATCGCCGTCGCAGCCTGAAGTTTCTTCGCAAGCTTGATCATTGTATCCCCCTCAGGATTGTGTCGTGACAACGGCACGATAAGCGCCCCCGCCCCCGCGCGCGCCATGCCCCAAATGGGGGGCACCGTGCCGGAGCCGTCGGCTCCCGGACAAAGCCCTCAGTTTGGCTGGGGTTTTGCACTTGCAGCGGGGGGTCTGCTTCCCATATGGCGGTCTTGACGACGGCTTCCGCGAAACGGAGGCCGGTCCATTCCCGATCAGAGGATCCAACGGGGACGGAAGAGAAAAACCGGAGCGCTTCACGCAAGGCTCTTGTCGCCGCCGTCCGCCAACTACGGAGTAGAAAGACCTCAAGATGAGCAAGATCATCGGTATTGACCTTGGCACCACGAACTCGTGCGTGGCCATCATGGACGGCAAGAACCCCAGGGTGATCGAGAACGCCGAGGGCGCCCGCACCACGCCGTCGGTCGTCGGCTTCCTCGATGACGGGGAAAAGCTCGTCGGCCAGCCGGCCCGCCGCCAGGCGGTGACCAACCCGACCAACACCCTGTTCGCCATCAAGCGCCTGATCGGCCGCGCCTACAGCGATCCGGTGGTGGACAAGGACAAGGGCATGGTGCCCTACGAGATCGTCAAGGGCCCGACGGCCGACGCCTGGGTTCGCGCCCACGGCAAGGACTACAGCCCGCAGGAAGTCTCGGCCTTCATCCTGATGAAGCTCAAGGAAGACGCCGAGCGTCACCTGGGCGAGCCGGTCACCAAGGCCGTCATCACGGTCCCGGCCTACTTCAACGACGCCCAGCGCCAGGCCACCAAGGACGCCGGCAAGATCGCCGGCCTTGAAGTGCTGCGCATCATCATCGAGCCGACCGCGGCGGCCCTGGCCTATGGCCTGG
>JBEIDC010000008.1:0-53209 GCA_040383665.1 Caulobacter sp. | reverse complement strand
TCCGACGGCCGGGTGACCCTGGGCGACCTGTTCGACGGCGCCGGCGGCGCGGCCGGGATGCTGGTCGCCACTCGCGCCGGCCCCACCGTCGTCCTCGACGCCGGGGCGGTGCAGATGATGGCCCGCCGCGCGGGTCTGGACTGGAGCAACCCCAACGGCCTGCGCCGGATCGTGGTGCGCGGCGGCGCGGCCGCCAGCGCGCCGGCCGGACGCGGCAATGTCGAGGTCCTGACCTGGGCCCGCAGCCTGAACGCCGGCGAGATCGTCCAGCCCGAGGACATGGTGTGGGGCAAGGCGGCCGGCGCGCCGTCCGACGCCCCCCGCGACGCCGACGCCATCATCGGCATGACCGCGCGCCGGCCGCTGCGCGAAGGCGCGTCGGTCTCGCTGCGCGACGTCTCCGCCCAGCAGGTCATCAAGGCCGGGGAGATGGTGCAGATCACCTGGTCGAGCGGCGGCATCACCCTGTCGCTGCAGGGCAAGGCCATGTCGGCCGCCGCCGCCGGCCAGACTTTCAACGTTCAGAATCCCGTCTCGAAGAAACTCATCGAGGCGGTCGCGACCGCGCCCGGCCAGGCCGTCACCGGCCCCGAGGCGCTGCGGCTGAAAGCCGCCGGACCTGCCCAGTACGCAGCCCGCTAGAGGATCGTTCCCATGCGCTTCGCCGCTCTCGCCGTCATCGCCTTCGCCCCGCTCGCCGCCTGCTCGACCGTCACCGAGGTGGTGCGCGGACCGCAGCTCACGCCCGTCGGCTATCCGGCGGCGTTGATCCCGCAGGAGCAGGTCATCCTGCCGATGGCCCAGCCGCCGCAGCCGGCGAACGCCAACTCCCTCTGGAAGGTCGGGGCCCGCACCTTCTTCGGAGACCAGCGCGCCGCCCGGGTGGGCGATATCCTCACCGTGCAGATCGACATCGATGACTCGGCCCGCACCCAGAACACGACCACGACCTCGCGGAAAAGCGGCCAGACCATGGGCGTTCCGCACCTGTTCGGGCTGGAAAGTTCGCTGGGCAAGATCCTGCCGGGCGGGTTTGATCCGTCGACGGCCATCGAGACCGCCTCGACCAGCAACAAGGCCGGCGCAGGCGCGGTGACCCGCTCGGAAAAGATCAGCCTGACCATAGCCGCCGTGGTCACCGGCGTACTGCCAAACGGCAACATGATCATCCAGGGCACCCAGGAGGTCCTGACCAACGGCGAGCTTCGCCGGCTGACCGTGTCGGGCATCGTGCGGCCCGAGGACATCTCGGCGGCTAACACCATCCGCCACACCCAGATCGCCGAAGCCCGCATCGCCTACGGCGGCCGGGGCGAGATCAGCCGCGTCCAGAAGACGCCGGCGGGCCAGGGTCTGGTCGAGGCCTTCTCGCCGTTCTGATCCTGGTCAGTCCGGCGGCCAGAGCACGATGAGGTCAGACGGAACCGTCCGACCGTTGAATCGTGCCCTGGAGTCAAAAGTTCAGAGCCTGATGCAGGCTCTGGACGAAGCGCCCCCTCAAGGGTTTCCGCGCGGACTGTCTAGGCCCGCCGCCCCGCCGTCGAGACGTTGTCCAGTCCCAGCGCCGACAGCGCGCCGGCGACGATGCCGTCGGCGTCCAGGCCGGCCTGGGCGTACATCAGGTCGGGCTTGTCCTGGTCCTGGAAGACGTCCGGCAGCATCAGGGTGCGGATCTTCAGGCCGCGGTCGAAGGCGCCGTGCTCGGCCAGGGCCTGAAGCACGAAGGCGCCGAAGCCGCCCATCGCCCCCTCCTCGACCGTGACGATGGCCTCGTGCTCCCGCGCCAGACGCAGGATCAGGTCGACGTCGAGCGGCTTGGCGAAGCGGGCGTCGGCGACCGTGGCCGACAGGCCGCGCGCGGCCAGCAGGTCGGCGGCCTTGAGGCTTTCGCCCAGGCGCGTGCCGAACGAGATGATGGCGACGCTGGTCCCCTCGCGGACGATGCGGCCCTTGCCGATCTCCAGCGGCTCGTTGACGGCCGGCATCTCGAGACCAAGGCCCTCGCCGCGTGGATAGCGGAAGGCGCTTGGGCGGTCGTCGATGGCGGCGGCGGTGGCGACCATCCGGGCCAGCTCGACCTCGTCGGCGGCGGCCATCAGGATCATCCCCGGCAGGGCGCCCATGAAACCGACATCGAAGCTGCCGGCATGGGTCGGGCCATCGGCGCCGACGAGGCCGGCGCGGTCCATGGCGAACCGGACCGGCAGGCGCTGGATGGCCACGTCATGCACGACCTGGTCGTAGCCGCGCTGCAGGAAGGTCGAATAGATGGCGCAGAACGGCTTCATGCCGTCGGCGGCGAGGCCGGCGGCGAAGGTCACCGCGTGCTGTTCAGCGATGCCGACATCGAACGTCCGGGCGGGGAAGGCCTTTTCGAAGATGTCGAGCCCGGTGCCGGACGGCATGGCGGCGGTGATGGCGACGATGCGGTCGTCCTTCTCGGCCTCCTTGACCAGCGCCTGGGCGAAGACCTTGGTGTACTGGGGCGGACCGCCGGCCGGCTTGGCCTGCTCGCCGGTGACGACGTTGAACTTGACCACCCCGTGGTACTTGTCGGCGGCGCTCTCGGCCGGGGCATAGCCCTTGCCCTTCTGGGTCACGACGTGGACCAGGACCGGCCGGTTGATCTCGCGCGCGTTCTTCAGAACCGGCACCAGGGCGTCCAGGTCATGGCCGTCGATCGGGCCGATGTAGTGGAAGCCGAGCTCTTCGAAGAAGGTGCCGCCGGTCACCATGCCGCGCGTGTATTCCTCCGCCTTGCGGGCGGCTTCCTGCAGGGGCCTTGGCAGGGCGTGGGCGACCTTCTTGCCGAGATTGCGGAGCGACTGGTAGCCGCCGCCGGACACCACGCGGGCCAGGTAGGCGCTCATGCTGCCGACCGGCGGGGCGATCGACATGTCGTTGTCGTTCAGGACGACGATCAGCTGCTGGTGGGCCTCGGCGTTGTTCATCGCCTCATAGGCCATGCCGGCGCTCATCGAGCCGTCGCCGATCACCGCGACGACCTTGTTGTTGTCGCCCTTGGCGTTGCGCGCGGCGCAGAAGCCCAGGGCGGCCGAGATCGAGGTGGCCGCGTGAGCGGCGCCGAACGCGTCGTATTCGCTCTCGGCGCGCTTGGTGAAGCCCGACAGCCCGCCGCCCTGGCGCAGGGTCTTCATGCGGTCCCGGCGGCCGGTCAGGATCTTGTGCGGATAGGCCTGGTGGCCGACGTCCCAGATCAGGATGTCGCGGGGCGTCTCGAAGACATGGTGCAGCGCCACGGTCAGTTCGACCACGCCCAGGCCCGCGCCCAGATGGCCGCCGGTGACGGAGACTGACTCGATGGTCTCGGCCCGCACCTCCTGGGCCAGCTGCTTCAGCTCGGCGAGGGAAAGGCCGCGAGTGTCGGCGGGCGACAAAACCTTGTCGAGCAACGGCGTGGTTCAGGCATGAAAAATCCGTGGATTCACTAGTCCAGGGACAACAGCGCGGTTACGAGCGCCGGTCCAGTACGAAATCGACCGAAAGCCGCAGGGTTTCAGCACGCTTTCCGAACAGATCCAGATGAGACCGGGTCTGATCGGCCAGCAGCTCGACCCGTTCCCGGGCCGCATCGACGCCCAGAAGCGTGACGTAGTTGGCCTTGCCCTTGTCGGCGTCCTTGCCCGCGGCCTTGCCCAGCTCCTCGGCGTCGCCCTCGGCGTCGAGCAGGTCGTCGACGATCTGGTAGGCCAGGCCGAGGTCCTGGGCGAAGGCCATCAGCGCGTGACGCTCCCCCTCCTGGGCATGGGCCATGGTCAGGGGTATCTCGAAGGCGTGGGCGATCAGGGCGCCGGTCTTCAGCCGCTGCATGCGGGCCACGGCGCCCAGGTCGTCGCGCACGCCCAGCAGGTCGATCATCTGACCGCCGCACATGCCTTGCGCGCCCGAGGCGATGGCCAGCTTGCGGATCAGCTCGGTGCGGACGTTGGCGTCGGGGTGGGTGTCCGGATGGGCGAGGATCTCGAAGGCCGCCGCCTGCAGCGCGTCGCCGGCCAGGATGGCGGTCGCCTCGTCGTACTGGCGGTGCACCGTCGGCCGGCCGCGCCGGGTGTCATCGTCGTCCATGGCCGGCAGGTCGTCATGGACCAGGCTGTAGGCGTGGATGCACTCCAGCGCGCAGGCCGCCCGCAGCACCGGGCGCTCGGGCAGATCGAACATCCTGCCGGTCTCGATGGCGAAGAACGGGCGCAGGCGCTTGCCCGGGCCCAGCGCCGCGTAGCGCATGGCCTCGGTCAGCCGACTTTCGGGGCCCTCGCCGCGCGGCAGCAGGGCGTCCAGCGCCACGGTGACGATGTCGGCGGCTTCAACGATCCGGCGGGAGAGCGACATCAGAACAGCTTGCCTCCGTTGGGCGCGTCGCGGTCGACCCCGACCAGCACAACCCCGCCGTCTTCGTCGGGAAAGCCCAGACAAAGCACTTCCGACATCATCGGACCGATCTGGCGTGGCGGAAAATTGACCACCGCCGCGACCTTGCGGCCGGGCAGCTCATCCAGCCGGTAGTGTTTGGTGATCTGGGCGGAGGACCGCTTCAACCCGATGTCGGGGCCGAAGTCGACAGTCAGCCGGTAGGCCGGCTTGCGCGCCTCGGGAAAGGGCTCGGCCCTGAGCACCGTGCCGATCCGGATATCCACCCGTTCGAAATCCTCGAACGAGATCTGCTCACGCGCCGCCCCGCTCACGTGAACTCGGCAGGCTCGACGCCGGACGCCGCGCCCTGGCTGAGGACCACCTTCTCGACGCGCAGGCGCGCCTGCTCCAGCCGCGCCTCGCAATGGGCCTTCAGCGCGGCGCCGCGCTCATAGATCGAGATCGACTCCTCGAGCGGCGCCGAGCCCGACTCCAGCCGCTGGACGATCTTCTCCAGCTCCGCGAGGGCTTCCTCGAAGCTCAGCGCGGCGATGGCCGGATCGGTGGCGGACGCGTCGGTCATTTCGTGTTCCAGGAGAGATGCGGCCACCCTATGCGCGCGGCCCGGCGTGAGCAATCGGGGGATTCTCCCCCATCGTTAAGGGCGTTCGAAGCGCCGGGCCTTCCAGTAGTGGAACCCCTGATCCAGCGTGCAGCGCCAGCCCTGGCGCCGAAGCGCCTCGCCGATCATGCCGTTGAAGAAGCCGTGGGCGACCAGCAGCACGTCCTGGCCCTCTCCCGCGAAGTCGACGAGGATCGCCGCCGCCTGCTCGGCCCGTTTCTCGGCCTCGGCGCGGGTTTCCTGGCCTTCGTGGTGGTCGAAGAACCACCACCAGAACCGGGAAATGAAGCCCCAGACGCGGGGCGACAGCCGGACCCAGCCCGGCCAGGGCGGCGGCGGCAGCGGCGCCTCGACGAACAGCGGGTCACGCGCATAGTCCCGACCATCGCAGACCGCCCCGGCCGTCTCGATCGCCCGCGGCCGGATGGAGGAGATCATCACCCCGGCGGTCCGCGCGGCGGCCACCAGGCCGTCGGGCGGCGTCTGGCCGGGCAGCAGGCCGCGCGTCTCGTAGTGCGCCCACCAGTCGGCGTACTGCCGGGCCGACAGTCGCACCTTGCGGCGGATGTCCGGTTCGCCGTGGCGAACGAGCGTGACGCTGCCCGTACGCCCGCCGGCGGCGGACGGCTCGGCCACGGCGGTGGACATTGCCTCGGTCATGTTTCCCCGGTCAGGACTTTCAGTGACGGGACGCCGAAAGGCGCTCCGTCAGGGTTCCTGCAACGCCTGCACATGCGCCCGGGCGGACTGACCGAGCGCTTCGAGGTCGTAGCCACCCTCGAGCGAGGAGACAACCCGGCCCTTTGAGCGCCGGTTGGCGACCGAGACGATGGCGCGGGTGGCCCAGGCGAAATCCTCGGCCTCCAGCTGCTGGCTGGCCAGCGGGTCGCGGGCGTGGGCATCGAAGCCGGCGGAGATGAGGATCAGGTCGGGGGCGAAGGCGTCGACGCTTTCCATCAGCCGGTCGAAGACCTTGCGCCACTTCTCGCGCGGCGAGTTGGGGCCGACGACGCCGTTGACGATGTTGCCCACCCCGGTCTCGGACGGATCGCCGCCGCCCGGATAGAGCGGCCGCTGGTGGATCGAGGCCAGGAACAGGGTCGGGTCGGTCTCGAACACCGCCTGGGTGCCGTTGCCGTGGTGGACGTCGAAGTCAACCACGGCGATGCGGGCCAGCCCCGCCGCCTGGGCGGCCCGGGCGGCGACGGCGACGTTGCTGAACAGGCAGAAGCCCATGGCCGCTTCCGGCTCTGCATGATGCCCCGGAGGCCGCACGGCGCAGAAGGCCCGGTCGACGCCGCCGGCGGCGACGTCGCGCACGGCCTGGGTCACCGCGCCGGCCGCCCGGAGCGCCGCCTGCAGGCTGCCCGGGCCCATGAAGGTGTCCGGATCCAGCCGCACGACGCCCGGCGCCCGGCCGGCGTCATGGATCGACTGCAGGAAGGCTTCGGGATGCACGCGCAGCAGGTCGCCATGCTCGGCCAGCGGCGCCTCGCGCGGGTCGAGATCGAGATTGACGGCGTCGTTCAGCGCATCGATCACGGCGCCCAGCCGCTCCGGCCGCTCGGCGTGCGCGGCGCCCGGGCGGTGATCGAACATGGCCGGGTGGGTGTAGAGGGCGATGGTCATGGGGTCACTCTAGCCAACTCCGTGCCCCCACCAAACTCCGTCTCCCCGGCGCAGGCCGGGGTCCATCGGGGGAGTGCTCGGCGCTGGCCGCATGGATCCCGGCCTTCGCCGGGAAAACGGGTTGAGGTAAACGACGCCTATGACTCCACCCACCATCCGCCGCGCAACGCCCGCCGACGCCGAGGCCCTCAGCCGCATCGGCGCGGAGACCTTCACCGAGACCTTCAGCCACCTCTACCCGCCGGAAGATCTGGCCGCCTTCCTGGAGACGACCTACGCCGTGGAGAATTCGCGGCGCGATCTCGCCGATCCGGACAAGGCCGTCTGGCTGGTCGAGGCGGACGGCGCCGTGGTCGGCCACGCCCTGGCCGGTCCCTGCGACCTGCCGCATGACGACGTCACCCCGGCCTGCGGCGAGCTGAAGCGGCTCTATGTGCTGAAGGCCTTCCAGGGCGGGGGCACGGGCTCGCGGCTGCTGGCCGAAACCCTGGCCTGGCTGGAACGCGACGGTCCGCGCCGGCTGTGGATCGGGGTGTGGTCTGAGAACTTCGGGGCCCAGCGGCTCTACGGCCGGCTCGGCTTCGAGAAGGTCGGCGAATACGAGTTCCCGGTCGGCGAGACCCGCGACCGGGAGTTCATCCTGCGGCGGGGGTGAGGCCCTGCGTGCCTCGAGCAGCCGCGCAGCGGCGTGTCGAAGGACGCAACAGGAAACGGAGAAACACAGTCTTTATCGTCAAGCAACAAATCGAACATCAGTAGAGAGTGTGTGACCCTGTTTCCCTGCTTCCGGGCCGCTGTCCGTGGCTTTCCAGCGACATCGCGCTGACAAAACAGCAGTCTCAAGGCTGATGCGCCAACACGTCACGCCGCTATTCGGCTAGAAAAGCAGAGGCGGGGTCATGCGTGGGGACGCAAGGATGTTCGGGCGACGGCGAGGGGGCACGATCGGACTGGTCGGCGCGCAGCAGCTACTGGGCGTCGGCGGCGCGCTGACGCTGGCGAACATGCTGAAGGACCTGATTTTCTGGGCCGACCTCTTGAAGGCGGTCTTCGAAGGCTGGGCCGAGATCGTCCAGGTCTGGCTGTGGCCGGTGGGGGAGTTCCTGTTCGGCTGGGCCTTCGGCCTGCTGCGGATCGAACTCACCCCCTTCTGGAAAGATTACCTGACCATCGGCCTGCTGTTCGGGGTCGGGTTTGCCCGGCATTTCGTTCTCGTGCTGCGCCGGATCCATGAGGAGGGCGCGGCGGAGATCGGCCAATGGTCAAAGCCCAAAATCCCCTTCCCGATCCACATGTCGAGGACCCTGAAATGGGCGCCGTTGCTGTTCGCCCTTCTGGCGGTTCCGGCCTGGCCGTTGAGCCTGATGCTGTTCGCAGGCCTGATGCTGGCCTCGCGGGAGGATTGGCGTTTTGTCGCCTATGGCCTGGTGTCGGTCTTCCTGCCGCTGATCTATCTCGGATTGTTGATCGCCTTCAATGAACTGGTTTTGACCTAACGGGGGGCGCAGGCCAAGGATGGGATGGTTCGGCGACGGCGGGCTGATCCTGCCCCAGATGGTGCGCATCAATCCAGGACGGTTCCTGATGGGGTCTCCTGAAAGTGAAGAAGGCCGCCACCCGAAAGAGGGCCCCCAGCACGAGGTGGTAATCGACTACCAATTCGAGGTTGGCAGATACCCCGTCACCTTCCGGGAATGGGACTCCGCCGAGCGGCGCGGGGCCTGCGAAGGCTATCGTCCTGAGGATGAAGGTTGGGGGCGGGGCTGGCGACCGGTGATCAACGTCAGTTGGGACGACGCGCAGGGCTATATCCGCTTCCTGAATGACAGGACCGGTCGCGGCTATCGCCTGCTGTCGGAGGCGGAGTGGGAGTATTGCTGCCGGGCGGGCGCCACCACGGCCTACGCCTTCGGCGAAACGCTCACCAACCGAAGCCAGGGCGTGGTCGTTGCCTACAACCGCACGGTGGAGGTGAACCGGCTGCGGGCCAATCGCTGGGGTCTGGTCTCCATGCACGGCAATGTCTGCGAATGGTGCCAGGATGTCTGGAACCGCAGCTATGCCAAACCGGGGCGGCCAGACGACGGAAGTCCCTGGCTATCAGGTGTTGCGACGCTGCGGGTTACTCGCGGCGGGGGGTGGGGCACCTCACCAATGCATCTGCGCTCGGCCAGTCGTGACGCTGAAGAGACCGGCTTCCGGGACGTCGACACCGGTTTCCGCGTCGCCCGAACGCTTTAACCGCCTTCCTCCTTACCTCCTGGGGGTCGTGGGGGGCGTCAGCCCCCGCTTGCCCGCCTGAGCCCCGATCATGCTATCCCTGCCCGCCAAGGTGATGTGACCCCCGTTTCTCATCCAGCCATAGCGAGAGTTCCAGGTTTATCCGGGCCTTGGTTCGGGTGGATGGCAAAAAGGCGTCCGCGCGGAGCGCGCGCCCGACGATGAACTCTGCAGACGCACCTCAACACGCACGGCGCCTGTCCAAGCTGGACAAGCCGCCCCTCTCCCCCCATCCTCTGTCAAACAACCGTTCGACACAGAGACCGCCCATGTTCATGCGCTTCTTCACAGAGCTCCGCGAGGCCAAGGTGCCCGTGTCGCTGAAGGAGTACCTCATGCTGATGGAGGCGCTCGACAGGGACGTCATCGATCGGTCGGTTGAGGACTTCTACTTCCTGTCGCGCTCGGCGCTGGTGAAGGACGAGAAGAACCTCGACAAGTTCGACCGCGTGTTCGGCCACGTCTTCAAGGGCCTGGAATCGCTGGGCGAGGACGTCACCAGCGAGATCCCGGCCGAGTGGCTCAAGCTGCTGACCGAGAAGTTCCTGACCGACGAGGAGAAGGCGGCGATCGAGGCCATGGGCGGCTTCGACAAGCTGATGGAGACCCTGCAGGAGCGCCTCAAGGAGCAGAAGAAGCGCCACGAGGGCGGCAACAAGATGGTCGGCACCGGCGGCACCAGCCCCTACGGCGCCAACGGCTACAATCCCGAAGGCGTGCGCATCGGCCAGGACAAGGGCCGCCACGGCAAGGCCGTGAAGGTCTGGGACAAGCGCGAATACAAGAACCTCGACGACAGCGTCGAGCTGGGCACACGCAACATCAAGGTCGCCCTGCGCCGGCTGCGCAAGTTCGCCCGCGAGGGCGCGCCGGACGAGCTGGACCTGGACGGCACCATCAAGTCGACCTCGCGCAAGGGCTACCTCGACATCGAGATGCGCCCCGAGCGGCGCAACAAGATCAAGGTGCTGATCTTCTTCGACATCGGCGGCTCGATGGACAGCCACATCAAGCTCTGTGAGGAGCTGTTCAGCGCCGCCCGGACCGAGTTCAAGAACCTCGAGTTCTTCTACTTCCACAACTGCCTCTACGAGAGCGTGTGGAAGGACAACCGCCGCCGCCAGACCGAGAAGCAGAACACCTGGGACGTGCTCCACAAGTTCCCGAGCGACTACAAGGTGATCTTCGTCGGCGACGCCACCATGAGCCCCTACGAGATCACCTATCCGGGCGGCTCGGTGGAGCACTGGAACGAGGAGCCGGGCGCCATCTGGATGGACCGCGTGGCCCAGATCTACCACTCGATGATCTGGCTCAACCCGACCGCCGAGCGCCACTGGGACTACACCCAGTCGATCCAGGTGATGAAACAGCTGGTCAACGACCGGATGTATCCGCTGACCATCGACGGCCTCGACCGGGCGATGCGCGAGCTCGTGCGTGGCCACTGACGGCGCCAACGCCGACCAGATCGCCTACTGGAACGCCCAGGCCGGCGAGATCTGGGCGGCGCAGCAGGACAGGCTCGACCGCCAGATCGCCCCGCTGGGCCACGCCGCCATCGACGCCCTGGCGCCGCGGCCCGGCGAGCGGCTGATCGACATCGGCTGCGGCTGCGGCCAGACGACGCTGGAGCTGGCCGGCGAGGTCGGGGCGGCCGGCGCGGTGCTGGGACTGGACATATCCCGGCCGATGCTGGAGGTCGCCCGTCGCCGCGCCGAGGGCATGGCCAACGTCGAATTCCTCGAGGCGGACGCCCAGACGCACGCCTTCGAGCCCGGGAGGGCGGATGGCGCCTATTCCCGGTTCGGCGTGATGTTCTTCGCCGACCCGACGGCGGCCTTCGCCAACATCCGCAAGGCGCTCAGGCCCGGCGGGCGGCTGGCGTTCGTCTGCTGGCGGCCGCTGGGCTTCAACGACTGGATGCGGGTTCCGATGGCCGCGGCCCTCGCCCATGTGCCGCCCCTGCCCCCGCCCGCCGACCCGCACGCGCCCGGTCCCTTCGCCTTCAGCGATCCGGAGCGGGTGCGCACCATCCTGGCCGGCGCCGGGTTCACCGGCGTCGACATCGCCCCCTACGACACCTTCGTCGGCGGCCATCCGCTGGACGAGGCCGTAGCGCTGGCCATGAAGGTGGGACCGCTGGGCATGTTGCTGCGCGAGAACCCCGACAAGCGCGAGGTCATCATCGCCGCCGTCCGCGAGGCCCTGGCGCCGCACGAAGGCCCGGACGGCGTCATGCTGCCCGCCGCCGTCTGGATCGTCACCGCTCAGGCCTGATCCCCAGCCGTCATGGCCCGGCTCGTCCGGGCCACGACGGCGATTGGGGGAAGGGCTTGCGCTGCCCACAGCTGAGGGGCTCAGATGCGGTTCGCAACGAGGAACTACACCCCATGACCCGCAAGCCGAACATCATCGTCATCATGGCCGACGACCTCGGCTACGGCGACCTCGGCTGCGACGGCGGGACCATCATCCGCACGCCCAACCTCGACCGCATGGCGGCGGAGGGCACGCGGTTCACCGACTTCTACGCCAGCGCCAACCTCTGCACCCCGTCCCGCGCCGGCCTGCTGACCGGCCGCTACCCGGTGCGGATGAACCTGGCCCACGAGGTGATCCAGTCGCCGGAGGATCGCGGCCTGCCGCTCTCCGAGCTGACCATCCCCAAGATGCTGAAGCCGGCCGGCTACGCCAGCGCCCTGATCGGCAAATGGCACCTGGGCCACCGGGGCCAGTACTGGCCGCCCAACGTCCACGGCTTCGACGTCTTCAAGGGCCTGCCCTACAGCCACGACATGCAGCCGCTGGCGTATTTCGAGAAGGACGGCGACGCGCCCCTGACCGAAAGCCCGGTCGACTTCCCGAAGCTGACCCAGACCTTCTTCCGCGAGACCCTGGCGTTCGCCGAGGCGAACCGGGACCGGCCGTTCTTCGTGCTGCTGGCCCTGACCGCGCCGCATGTGCCGCTGGTCCGCAACGACGACGCGGCCTGGGATTCGCCGGCCGGGGCGTACGGAGACGTCGTCGAGGAAATCGACCGCAACATCGGCCTGCTGCTCGACCGGCTGAAGGCGCTGGGGCTCGAGGACGACACCCTGGTCATCTTCACCTCCGACAACGGGCCGTGGTTCGAGGGCTCGGCCGGGCCGTTCCGCGAGCGCAAGGGCCAGTCCGGTTTCGACGGCGGCTATCGCGTGCCCTTCATCCTGCGCCAGCCGGGGACCGTGCCGGCGGGCGGGGTCACCGACGCGATCTCCAGCAACCTGGACCTGCTGCCGACCTTCGCCGGACTGGCGGGCGTGGGCCTGCCGGCCGACCTGGAGCTGGACGGCAAGGACATCGGGGCGGTGATCTTCGACGGCGCGGCCACGCCGCACGAGCAGATCCTGCTGTTCGACAACACCAAGGTCGCGGCGATCCGCACACAGGCCTGGAAGCTGGTCACCCGCGTCCACACCCGCGCCTGGCACGTGAATCTCGGCCGGTTCAACTATCCGCTGCTGTTCGACATCGTCCGGGACCCGGGCGAGAACTACAGCGTCGCCTCGCTTCACCCGGACGTCGTCACCGATCTGAAGGCCCGGCACAAGGCGGCGCGGGAGAAGTACGAGCCGATGGTGGACCTGTTCCCGCCCTGGGTCCGACCGTCTGTCGCCGACTGGCATCCGGACTGAAAACCGCATCGCAATGCAGCATCGCCGGCCGCGATTCGAACAGGCGTTTATTGACGCTTGCGTACAGATTGAACGGCCGTAAAGCTCCCCTGACCGAACGGAAGGGCAGTACCTTGAGTCACACCGACGATCCCGGCGCGGAGTCCCAGACTCCGGAGGCCGAGGCCGCCACCAAACAGCTGGTGTTCAACGCCGCGGAGCGGCTGTTCGCCCTGCACGGCTTCCAGAATGTGTCGGTGCGCGACATCACCGCCGAGGCGGGCGTCAATCTGGCCAGCGTCAACTACCACTTCGGGTCCAAGGACTCGCTGCTGTTCGAGATCTTCCGTCGCCGCACCCAGGAGCTGAACCGCGAGCGGGCCCGGATGCTGCACGAGGCGAGCGACCGCAACGCCGGCAAGCCGCCGGTGCGCGAGATCCTGACCGCCCTGTTCGCCCCGCCCCTGCGCTGGCTGGATCCGTCCAATGACCGCCGCATCTCGCTGCAGTTCCTGATCCGGGCCCGCAGCGAGGGGACGGCCGAAATCCGCGAGGTGCTCGGCAGCGACGTCAGCCATCTCAAGCGCTTCGCCGACGCTCTGCTGGCCGCCCGGCCGGATCTGCCCGCGGAGGAGGTCTACTGGCGGCTGCACTTCGTGCTCGGCATGATCCATCAGAACCGCTTCATGGAGCTGGACAGGCTGCACGTCCTGTCCGAGGGCCTGACCCGCGAGGGCGAGGTCGACGCCCTGCTCGCCAGGATGCTGGACTTCGCCGAGGCCGGGTTCTCGCGGTAGGGGACACACACTCTTTATCGATATTCGATTTGCTGCTTATCGATAAAGAGTGTGTGTCCCCGTTTACAGAGAGCTCGATGACCGACCAGAACGTGAGCCCGGTTTCGCAGCCTGCGCCGCTCGACGGGCGACTGACGTTAAGGACCAAGGCCTTCTACGGCATCGGGGCAGCCCCGAACGGGGCCAACTCCGCCCTGGCCGGGCTGGCCATGTTTTTCTACAGTCAGGTCATCGGCGTCCCGCCACATATCGCCAGCCTGGCGATCTCGGCGGTCATCTTCATTGATGGCTTCTGGGATCCCCTGATCGGCCATGGCTCGGACCAGTTCCGCTCCCGATTTGGCCGGCGGCATCCGTTCATATACCTGGCGCTCATCCTCTACCCCGTGGCGCTCTTCTTTCGCTGGCATCCGCCCGAATGGGATGCGTCGGACATGTTCTGGTACATTCTCGGTACCGGCCTGTTCCTGAACCTGGCCTGGAGCCTCTACGAGATTCCCTACGGAGCGATGGCGCCGGAGCTGGCGCCCGGCTACCACGACAGGACGGTCTTGCTTGGCTATCGCTGGATGCTGGCCGCGCTCGGAACCGCCCTGGCCTCGGTCCTGATCTATGGCGTCTTCCTGCGAAAGACCCCGGAGTATCCGGTTGGACAGTTGAACGCCGACGGATACGGGCCGCTCTCGGTGGCGATTATCGCGGTCTTTCTTGTCTGCGCCCTGACCATGGCCCTCGGCACCCGCAAACAGGCGGCCGGCTTCCATCAGCGCCCGATCGCGCTTGAGCGCACCTTTCGCGACGACTGGCGGGACGCTCTCGTGACCCTCACGAACCGCAACTTCCTGGTCGCCTTGTCGGCCCAGAGCATCGCGGGCCTGGCCTTCGGCATCACCCTGGGCCTAACCCTCTACTTCCAGACCTACCTCTGGGAGCTGAAGGCGCAGGACATCCACATCCTGGCGCTGCTGAGCATCCCGGGACCCATCTTCGGCGCGATCATCGCACCCCGTCTGGCGCGGCGCTTCGGCAAGCGAAAATCCGCCATGGCCATGTTCCTGACCAGCGTCATCTTCGGGCACACGCCGATGTTCCTGAAGCTGATCGGCGTCCTGGACCTCAACGGAACGTCCGCCCTGCTCTGGGTTCTGGCCAGTTTCACCTTCGTTCAGACGGTGTGCGCGATCGCCGGCTACATCCTGGCGTCGTCGATGATCGGCGACATCGTCGAAGAGGTGCAGGTGCGCACCGGACGTCGCGCCGAAGGGCTGCTGACGACCGCGGACAGCCTGCCCAGCAAGGTCATCAACGCCATCGCGGCGCTTGTTCCCGGCCTTATCCTCTCCGCGGTCTCCTTCCCGACCAAGGCGGCCCCCAGCGCGCAGACCATGGAGCTGATCACCCAGGTGGCCTGGTACTACCTGCCGACCGTCCTGGTGCTGTTCCTGGCCTCGATCTCAACCTGGACCTTCTACCGCCTCGACGAGGACGGCCACTCCCGCAACCTCAAGACCATCGCGAACAAGGAGCGGTAAGCGCCAAACGGGGACACACACTCTTTATCGATATTCGATTTGCTGCTTATCGATAAAGAGTGTGTGTCCCCGCTTCCCTGTGTCCCCGCCTGCCCTACCCCCCGCGCTTCATCGCTTCGCGGGCGATGACGATCTGCTGCACCTGGCTGGTGCCTTCGTAGATGCGGAAGATGCGGACGTCGCGGTACAGCCGCTCGATTCCGTAGTCGGCGACATAGCCGGCGCCGCCGAAGATCTGCACGGCCTTGTCGGCGACGCGGCCGACCATCTCCGAGGCGAAGTATTTGGCGGCGGCGGCTTCCAGCACGATGTTCTGGCCGGCGTCGCGCTTGCGGGCGCCGTCCATGACCAGGGCGCGGGCGGCCATGGCCTCGGTCTTCATGTCGGCGATCATGCCCTGGATCAGCTGGAACTGGGCCAGCGCCTGGCCGAACTGCCTGCGCTCGCCGGCATAGGCGACGCTGTCGGCGATGAGCCTTTCCGCAACGCCGACGCAGAGGGCGGCGATGTGCAGCCGGCCCTTGTCGAGCACCTGCATGGCCACCTTGAAGCCCTCGCCCTCGCCGCCGAGCCGGTTCCAGGCAGGAACCCGGACGTTGTCGAAGGTGATGTCGTGGATCTGGGCGCCGTGCTGGCCCATCTTCTTCTCGGGCTTGCCGACGGTGATGCCGGGCAGGTCGCTGGGCACCACGAAGGCCGAGACACCGCCGCCGCCTTTCACGTCCGGATTGGTGCGGGCCATCACGGTGAACAGCCCGGCCTTGCCGGCGTTGGTGATGTAGCGCTTGGAGCCATTGAGGACGTAGCTGTCGCCGTCCAGCGTGGCGCGGGTCTGCACCGCGGCGCTGTCGGAGCCGGCCTCCGGCTCGGTCAGGGCGAAGCTGGTCACCGTCTCGCCCGAGGCGATGCCGGGCAGCCATTTGGCCTTCTGCTCGTCGGTGCCGAACATAACCAGCCCCTGGCTGCCGATGCCGACATTGGTGCCGATTTCCGACCGGAAGGCCGGGCTGGCGCGGCCCAGCTCGAACACCACCAGGCATTCGTCTTCCATGGAGAGGTCGAGGCCGCCGTACTCCTCGGGAATCGAGATGCCGAACAGGCCCATCTCGCGCATCTGCGCGATGACGCTCTCGGGCACCTGGTCGTCGGCGGCCACCTGGGCCTCCAGCGGGCGGAGCTGCTCGCTCACGAACCGCCGCAGCGTGTCGATGAACTGGTCCCGGGTTTCGGCGTCGAGAGCCATGGCTGCGCGTCCCCTTCAAACGATTGTTGGGAGATGCAGTAAGGGAGGAGTCGCGGAAGGGGAAGACACCTCAAGGTTTTCAGCGACCCGGTCAGGCAATCGACGAAGCGTGTAAATTGTGTATTATGCGTAGCATCGGGGGACCATGGATGGCTGACAGAACCACTGTGCGGGCGACCGAGTTTTCCCGGAACTTCGCGCACTATCAGGATGAGGCCATCCGGGAGAGGGTGATCGTCGTCACCAGCCACGACCGGGTGGTCGGGGGCTACCTGTCCGCCCGCGAACTGGCGCACTACGAGAAGCTCCGGGCGCGCGAACGCGAGGTGCTCGTGGTCGGGGAACTTGGCGACGACGTCGTCGCCGAGATCGAGAACGCTGAGTACGGCGTCGAGCCACGATGACCTTTCCGGCTCCCAGGCCGGGCCTCGTCATCCACTACAGTTTCCTCTGGAGCCACGAGCAGGAGGCCGGCGCGGACGAGGGCGCGAAGGATCGGCCTTGCGCTATCGTCGTCGCGGCGGCGGTTGACGCGACCGGCGAGGTTCGCACCATCGTCGCTCCGATTACGCATCGTCCGCCCGACGCATCGCTGGATTCCATCGAAATCCCATCCCGGGTCTGCGCCCAGCTGGGGCTCGACGCCGGACGGCACTGGTTGCGGCTCGACGAGCTGAACCGCTTCACCTGGCCCGGCTTCGACCTGCGCCCGATCCCCGGCAGGGCGGGACAGATCGCCTACGGCATGTTGCCGCCCGGACTGTTCGAACAGCTTCGCCAGGGCATCATCCGGCGGCAGATGGCCAAGCGAACGCGCGTTCAGTCGCGGGAATAGCTGGCGGACCCAGGTGGCCTACCCCGTGTTCCGCAGTCCCGCCGCCACGCCGGCCACGGTCAGCTGGATGGCCAGGCGTAGCTGCTCGTCCTGGTCGCCCTTGCGGCGGCGGGACAGCAGTTCGAGCTGCAGGTGGTTGAGCGGATCAACGGCGGCGGCGGCGAGCTCGACGGACTCGGCCAGGTCCGGCCGGTCATCCAGCAGCTTGCCGCCCCCGCGGATCGACAGGGCCAGATCGATGGCCCGGTCATGCTCGCGGCGGATCGTGTCCATGATCGTCCCCGAGCCCGGCACATCGGCGGCCAGGGCCGCGTAGCGCGCGGCGATGGTCATGTCGCTCTGGGCCAGGGCCAGCTCCATGTTCGACAGCAGGGCGGCGAAGAAGTCGTACTCGTCGGAAAGATCAGCCAGCTGCGGCACGGTCAGGCCCGCCCGCTCGACGCCGCCGGCGAAACCGTACCAGCCGGGCAGCATGAAGCGGGCCTGCGACCAGCTGAACACCCAGGGGATGGCCCGCAGGTCCTCGATGCGGCGGCTGGCGGTGCGCGAGGCGGGCCGGCTGCCGATGTTGAGCTGGACAATCTCGCCGATCGGCGTGGCCGACCAGAAGAAGTCGGTGAAGCCGGGCGTCTCGTAGACCAGCGACCGGTAGGCGGCGAAGGAGCCGGCGGCCAGGGCGTCCATGGCCGCCTTCGAGGCGTCGGACGGCTCCGGATCGGGCGTCTGGCGCGTCGAGGTCAGAACGGCGGCGGTCAGGCTTTCGAGGTTGCGGCGGGCGGTGACCTGGTCGCCGTAGCGGCGGGCGATCATCTCGCCCTGCTCGGTCATCCGCAGCCGGCCCTGGACGGTGCCCGGCGGCTGGGCCAGCACGGCCTCGGCGGCGGGCCCCCCGCCCCGGCCGACCGATCCGCCACGGCCGTGGAAGATGCGCAGGCCGACGCCGAGCCGGTCGCATTCCGCCGCCAGGGCCGAGGCCGCGCGGGCCACGCCGCGGCGGGAGGCGACGTAGCCGCCGTCCTTGTTGGAGTCGGAATAGCCGACCATCACTTCCTGGACGGGCGCCTCGCCGAGGATCGACCTGGCCAGCGGCAGCTCCAGCCAGCGGCGCAGGATGGCCGGGCCGTGGTCGAGGTCCTCGATGGTCTCGAAGAGCGGCGAGATGCGCACGGTCGCGCGCGGCTGGGCGCCGCCGCTGGCAAGGCCCGACTGGGCCAGCAGGACCAGCGGTTCGAGCATGTCCGACAGGGTCGCGGTCTTGGAGACGACATAGGCGCCGATGACGCCCGGGCCGTAGTGCCTCACCGCCTCGGCGGCCGCGTCGATGGTGGCCAGCTCCCGCGTCGTCTCCTCGCTGTAGTCGGCGAAGGGCGAGCGCAGCGGCCGCTGGTGGGTCATCTCCGCCAACAGGAAGGCGACCTTGGCCTCCTCGTCCAGGGCGAGGTAGTCGATGTCCTGTCCAGACCGCTGGATCAGTTCGGCGACGACCCGCTCATGGACGTCGGCGTTCTGGCGCATGTCGATGGCCATCAGGTGGAACCCGCAGGCGCGGGCGACCTGCAGCAGGGTGGTCATGCGGCTGCCGACCAGACGGGCGCCGCCGTGGGCCGACAGCGAGGCGCGGACGGTTTCCAGATCGGCGACGAACTCGGCCGGGCTGTCGTAGGCGCCTTCGGTCGACGGACCGAGCGCGTAGGACACCGGCTGGCCGGCCAGCTTCTGGGAGGTCGCCGACAGCCGGTCGAAGATGTACTCCAGAGCGAGGCGATAGGGCTCGTCGGCGCGATGCGGCGACTGGTCGTCCGAGGACCGGGCCAGCGCCAGAAGGGCCTCCGAAGCGCCCGCATAGACGTCTGAAATGGCCAGATCGCCCCAGAGCCTGCGCACCTCCCCGGCGTAGAAATCGAGGATCACGCGCGACTGGGATTTCAGCGCCAGCCGCAGCGTCTCGCCGGTGACGCCGGGATGGCCGTCGCGGTCGCCGCCAAGCCAGCTGCCCATGCGAAGGATCGGCGGAACGTCCGCGCCCCGGGCCAGGCCTTCGGTCCAGCTTTCGTAGAGGTCGACCATGGCCGGCAGGATCGAGGTGCGGACGATCGACAGCGCGTTGCGGATCTCGTCAGCCACGGTGATCTTCACCGGCCGGTGCAGGCGGGTGCGCCACAGCAGCGCGATCTCGCGGAACAGGCCCTCGCGGATGCGGGCGTCCAGGTCCGGCGGCAGGCTGTGACGGCGCAGGGCCATCAGGCGCGAAATCTCGGCCTCGCGGTCGACCAGCGCCCGGCGGCGGACCTCGGTCGGGTGGGCCGTCAGCACCGGCACGATGTCGAGCGCGTTCAGGGCGTCCGGACCGAGGCCGAGCGCCTCCAGGGCGCCCGCGACCGTATGCGCCGCCCCGGCCCTGACGTCGGCCTCGGCGTCGCGCCGACGGCCGGCGACGTCCTCGCCGATGTTGGCCAGCATCGAATGACAGGTGAAGGCCCGCGCCAGCAGCATGGCCTCATCGGCCTTCACGGCGCTGAACAGGAAGTTCAGATGGGGTTGCGCGTCGCCGTCGGAGGCGGCTCGGCGGGCGGCGGCGACCAGATCGCCCGCCTCCTCGCCGTCGAGGTACCGGATCGCCTCGTCGAGCAGCGCGTCCATCAGCTTGACGTTGGCGCGGACGTGTCGGCTCGTCTGGCCGGATCCGGATCTGGGTATGCGTAGGGAGAGCGGGTTGGCCATGACCGACCTTACTAGATCAACGTCGGTCGCTGGTACAGGGTCATGACACCGGTGTCACGACCCGTCTGGCAAGTTAGCCCAGATCACCTGCGGCGGCGTCGAGGAGGAGCCAGGCCCGACCGCCATCGGACGCCAGCAGGGTCGCGACCAGCAGGCCGCCGCGATCACGGTCGGCCGCTTCCTCGATCATGCCGCTGAAGCGCTGCAGGAAGCGGTCGCTCTGGCCACGCATCGCCGCGTCCGAGAACAGCCGGCGGACCAGCCGGCGGATGGCGGCGGGCGCCAGCCGGCGGACGATCTCGCGCGCGCCCTGGGCGTCGCGGGTCTGGACCGCCATGGCGATCTCGTCGATCCGGCCGCGCGGCAGCAGGGCGGCGGGGTCGATGCCCATGCCGGCGATCTCGGCCGCCATTCGGTCGGCGAGGGACTCGGAATCGCTCTCGTCGCCGTCGATGGAGGTCAGCAGGTCCCGCCAGCTCCAGGGGCCGTCGGGCCCCTCGGCGGTCGGCGGCGCAGCCGGGCCGCGCCCGCCGGCGGTGTCGAACACGCTGCGGAACTCCTCGTCCGTAGCGGTCGGCGTCAGCTTGAGACGGGTCATGCGCGGCTCTTCAACCGGCGGTCCCTCAGGGGCGAGGGGCGGCGTCGGCCGAGCCGACCGCGACGCGGCGGCCAGGGCCGGGGCGGCTGTACCGGCGGCGCCGGCGACCACGCCCATCACCTTCACCGCTTCGCTGAGCATGTCGTAGTTGCGGCGGACACGCTCCTGGAAGGCGGCGTCGATGGTCTGGGTCTCGTCGGCCGCGCGGCGGGCGGCGGCCATGAGGTCGTCCATGCTCTGCTCGACGGAGACGCGCACTTCCTCGACACGGCCCATGGCCATCTCGGGCAGCTGCGACGCCCGCTTGTCGACTTCGTCCAGCAGGCGCTCAAGATCCGACAGGGCGCCGCGGGCCACCTGTGCGCCCTGCTCCAGGCGCTGGGCGGTCGCCGCGCCGGCCTGCTCGACCATCTGGGCGGACTGCTCGATCAGGTCGCGGGCGTCCTTGAGGCGGGACTCGAAGATGCCGTCGGCCTTCTGGTGGGCCAAGAAGGCCGCTTCGCTCAGTTGGTCCACCCGCGCCTGGGCGGCGTCGGCATGGGACTCCGCCGCGAGACGGGCATCGTGGGCGGCCTGGGCCAGGCGGTCGATCGAGACCTGCAGGTCCGACGCCAGCAGCGCCCGTTCGCGGGCGGCGGCCTCGCCGACCTTGCCGACAACGTCGGCGGCCTCTTCGCCCAGGGAGTCACGTTCAGTCTTGGCCTGCTCGGTCAACTGGGCGAACCGTTCGGCGGCTTCCTGGATCAGGGAGCGCAGCGCATCCGCGCCCCTGGAGGCGTGCTCGCCGACGTTGGCGGCCCCCTCGGTGGCCTGGACCATGAACTCGGCCAGCTGGGCCGAGCGGCTCTCGGCCATCGCCGCGAAGTCTTCCTGGTCGGAGCGAAGGGCGTGGGCGACCGTGACCAGCGCGGCGCGCTGCTGAGTCAGGCCCGCCTCGACCGTCCGCATCTGGTCGCCGACCCCGACGCCGGCGATTTCGAGGCGGGCGACCTGTCGCGCCAGGTCCTCGCCGGCGACACGGGCGGCGTCACTCGCCTCCCCGGCGGCGGCCGCGAGGTCTGCGGCGCGGGCGGCCAGGGCGGCCTCGGCCTCGCGCAGCTGCGTCTCGGCGAGATCGGACGCCTCGGCGACCATTCGCGCCTGCTGGGTGATAGAGTCGGCCACGGCGGTCGAGCGAGCGTCGAGCAGGCCGCTGAGTTCGTTCAGCTGTTCGCGTTCGGACCCCAGGGTGATCGACAGATCGGCCGCTGTGCGCGCCGAGACGGCGGCGGCCTCGGTCAGCCGCCCGGTTTCCTCGGCCAGGGCCTGGCGCAGCGCCAGCATGGTCTCGCGCGCCTCGTGGGCGGCGCCGGCGGCGCTGTCGATCTGCAGCCGCACGGATTCGACGGCCGAGCCGGTCTCGATCGCGGCCATGGCCGCAGGGGCGAGCATGCGTTGCGACAGGTCCTGCATTCGCCGGACCTCACTGGCAAGCTTCTGGCCCTGACGCACGAAGTAGGCCGCGACCAGCACCAGAGCAGCGGGGCCGACGGCCAGGATGCCGAACAGGGCGACCGCCAGGGCGTCATTGTCGAGCGGCACGACGCGCCCGCGCCAACCCAGCATGAAGGCGACCGGCGCGGCGCCCCACAGGATGCAGACGAAGATGGCCGTGATCCAGACCGGCCAGCCGGACGGCTCCTTCAGCGCGCGCGGCGTCGAGCCGATCACCGCGGGCGTCAGCGGCGGCTCGGCGTGCGGGGCGTCAGGGCGGGCGGGAGGCGGCGAGACAGACTCGGGCGCGGCCATTTCGACCGTGGGCGCGCGGATAATGTCCAGCTCCGCCTCGGGCGGGGCCTCCGGCGCATTATCCAGGGCGTGGCTGTCCAGGCGCGGTTCGGTCGTGGCCTGCGCCCCGTCTGACAGACGCGAGAAGTCGAAAGGGGCGTCGCTCTTCCTGGACGTCATACGCGGAGTGAATCCTGCCCGGGACCGATGCCAAAGTTCACCGCGCGTGGTGTCAGCCCCGTCACCTCGCGCACGAGGTGAAACTTACCGGCGAAACTCGCGCGCGCAAAGAGGCTTGAAAGGTTTCGTTAACGTTCGGGAACGGACGAAGCGACGCAGGCCGCTCACACGGCGTGGCGTCGGGCCTTGCCGGCGGCCGGGGTCGCATCCGGACAGGGGACGGAGACGGGCTGGACGCGCTCGACCGTCGGAGGGGGATCGCGGGACAGATCGACCTGAACGCCGAACTGCGCCAGCACGGCGGCGGCGATCCACACCGCGGCGGCCATCAGGAATTCGGCGATGATCTGCAACGGGCCCTCCCCCGAAGTGATGCTCGCCATCTATGCCCTCGCCGAACGGCGTTCGCAATCAGACGGCGAATGAAGTTTTGGTCATGTTCGGGGCGGCCGTCAGGCGGCGGACCGTCGGGCTCTCAACAGCCGCAGCGCGAAGACCAGTCCGACCAGGGCCAGGGCGCTCATCGCCAGATAGCCGCGCGGACCGACGGCGTCGTACAGGGGGCCGCTGGCCAGGGTCGCCAGGCCGATGACCAGCCCGCCGGAGAAGGCCGAGCTGATGGTCTGGGCCGCGGAGGCGGAGTGGACCGGCGCCGACCGTTCGATCAGCTGCAGGCTGGCCATGAACACGGCCGCGAAGCTGAGCGCGTGAAGCCCCTGCAGCGGGAACAGCAGCCACAGCGGCGGCGAGGCCGCATAGGCCGCCCAGCGCACCGCTGCCGCGATTCCGCCGATGATCACCAGCCGTTCGGGACCGATCCGGCGGCGCCACGGTTCGAGGAACCACATGAAGGCGACCTCGACCGCGACGCCTGTCGCCCACAGGAGACCGATGGTCGCCTTCGGTAGCCCCTGGGCGGTCCAGAGGATGGCGGAGAAGGCGTAGTAGAAGGCGTGGGTGGCCTGGATCAGACCGGTCGCGACAACCGCCAGCATGAAGGGACGGTTGCGCACCAGGTCCGAGATGCCACGCCAGCGGTCGCGCCGACCGGGCCGCTCGACGCCCTCGTGCACCGGGTCGGGCGGCAGCAGGAACCGGGCCGCCACGCCGGCGCCCGCCGCGGCCAGCGCGGTCCAGATCAGGATCAGATCCGGCCGCACCCAGGCCAGCAGCGCGCCCATGCCGACATTGGCGGCAACGAAGGCGACCGACCCCAGACCGCGGGCATGACCATAGTTGAAGCCCTCGAGACGGGCCCGCTTCATCGCCAGCACGTCGGCCAGCGGGATGACCGTTGACAGGCAGGACGCCGCCGCGACCCAGCAGACCAGCCATATCCAGAAGCCCTGCGTCGCACCGATCAGGGCGTAGAAAAGCCCCGCCGCGAGGCCGAACAGGATGATCGGCGAGCGCCGCAGGACAAAGCCGTCGGCCCAGACGGCCATGGCCGGCGTCACCACGATCCGCGCCAGCATCGGCGCCGCCAGGATCAGGCCGATCTGGGCGCCGGTGAGGCCATGGGCTTTGAACCACAGCGGCATGTAGGGCAGGCTGACGCCCGTACCCACGAACACCGCGCAGTAGAACAGGCCGAGCTGGATGGCGCGAGGCATGGCCTGCGCTAGCAGAGTCGAGCCGCAATCGATACGCGCCGTTTTCGCCCCGGGTCCCCTCGCACCCCGGCACAGGGCGCCGAATAACGGCAGGGGCGTCGCTCAGCGGGCCCGGTCCGCCCGCTGGCGACACACCCCCTTTTCTTGGGTCGCCCGTCCGTCAATGCCGATTGATCGTGCGGGCTGATCTGGAGGTCTGATCATGCGTCTCGCCCTCACCTGCCTCGCCGCCTGTGGCGCGCTCCTGGCCACGCCGGTCGCCGCGGCAGACGCCAATGCCATCGACGGCGTCTACACGGGCGCCTACATCTGCGCCCAGGGCACAACCTTCCTGGAGCTGACGGTCGACAGTGACCAGGGCGGCGACGTCAAGGCCGTCTTTCGCTTCGCCAGCGGCGAGTGGGACGGCGGCCGGAACCTGACGGTCCCACCGGGCAAGTTCGCCATGAAGGGCCGCTTTGAGTACGGCGGGAAGATGGTCCTGATCGGCGACTATTGGATCCAGCAACCCGCAGGCTATGCGATGGTCAATCTGGACGGCGTGATCCAGCAACAAGGCGACGGCAAGCTGAACTACTACGGCCGGGTCACGGGCGCGCCGGGCTGCACCGAATTCTTCGTCATCCGGCGCTAGCCGCTCCGGGTCAGCTGGCCGGCATCGGCGGCAGGTCCAGCCGCCGGGCGTCCGCCATCTTCACATAGAGGGCGCGGATCTGCGTATCGAGCGGGCCGTCCAGCGCGTCCTCGACGGCGATGTGCAGGTCGATCAGAGCCTTGCGCAGCGCCGCGTTGCCGCGATCCAGGTCGGCGAGCGACAGATCCTCGTCCGCCCCGGCGGCCGCCTGGGCGAAGGCCTCGCCGTAACGGCCGGCCGACGCGGCCAGCAGCGCGCGGATCGCCGTGTTCTCCCAGACGCGCGCCGCGATGCCGCGCTCGGCCTCCTGGGCGCAGAGCAGAGAGATCATGCCGGTGACGCCGATCCGGGCCTGCATGAAGTCGCCGGTCGACTCCGCCGGCGGCGCATCCACCATGGCCAGGAAATTGCCCATCAGAAGCTCGGGGACGGTCGGGGTCATGACAGCGCCTCCAGCGCGGCGAGCCGTTCGGCCAGAATGACGTCCTGGCGACGGGCGGTGTACCAGCCCGACAGGCCCAGCACCGGGTCCTTGAACCCGCCGGCGCGATACTCCTTCGCCGCCGAGGTCCAGATGGCCTGCCCCTTCACCGACGCGAACAGCTCCCACCAGGCGAAGGCCGCGGGATCGACCTTCAAGCCGCTGGCCGCTTCCCAGATGGCGATGGCGCGCGCCTTCGACAGCATGCCCGAGACCCGGTCGGTCTCGCCGTAGCACCACAGCGGCTCCATGGCCCAGCCGAGGTCTTCCAGCGGGTCGCCGATGTGGGCCATCTCCCAGTCCAGCAGGGCGATGACCTTGCCGGCGCAGTCATGCATGAAGTTGCCGGTCCGGTAGTCGCCATGGACTACCGACAGCTTCTGCGCCGGCGGCGGCGGACTGGCGCGCAGGCGGCGGATGCAGGCGCGGACGATCGGCTGGGGATGCTGCTCGTCCTCGTCGATCACGCCCTCCCAGTAGTCGAGCTCCTTCTTCCAGCAGCCGTCCAGGGGCGGGATCGGCGCGACCTGCGCGATCGGAAGGGTCGCAGGATCGGCGGCGGCGATGGCGCCGAGATGGCTGTAGAACTGCTGGCCGATGGCCTCGGCATGCTCGCCGTAGGGCGGCACGCTGAACGGGCTCTGGGCCTTGCCGCCGTCGATGCGGCCCATGATGAAGAACGGGCGCTCGAGCTCGGCCCCGTCCTCCTCCAGCGCCACCGCCTCGGGCACGGGCAGGCCGCTGCCGAAGAAGGAGCGGAAGGCCAGGAACTCCAGCCGGCGGTCGGTGTCGATCAGGCTGCCGACCGGATCGCGGCGCAGGATCAGCCGCTTGAGCTCGCCCCCGACCTCGACGTCGAAACGGTAGGTCTCGCGGCTGGCCCCGCCCGGGATGCGCGACAGCATGGTGACCACCGCCGGCGCGCCGAACGTGCGGGTGAGGTAGGCCTCGAGTTGGGTCTGCAGGCTCACCCGGCGAAGTCCAGCATGGTCTTGAAGCCCGACGGCGCGTGCGGCCCGATGACCAGCTGCTCCAGAACGCCCCGGCCCTTGCGCACCTTGCCCGAGGCGTCGGTGAAGATGACGTGGGACAGCGCCTGGACGTGGAGGTTGAAGGGAAGCTGCGGGTTCACTTCCGCCAGCACGATGTCCTCGCGCTCGACGGTCAGTTCGCCGTGCAGAAGGCCGTGGCCCCATTTGGGATGGGTGTAGCCCAGGCCCATCATCTGGAACTCGTAGATCGGGTCGAACTCAACGGTCCCGGCCGGATTGCCGAAGTCGTCGGTCAGCTTGATGATCGCCGACTGGGCATGGCGCGTGCCCTGTTTCCAGCGGACATCGGCCTCGCCGTTCATATGCTCGAAGTCGTCCTCGCCGTCGCCGTCCCGACACCAGACGGCGCGGGTGTTCCAGGCGCGACCGACGCCGTCCTCGTTGCTGTGGAAGAAGAAGCTGCCGTCCTCGAAGCTGCTGGGCGACCACAGCCAGTAGAACTGCGGCGCATGCTGGGGGACGATGTCCTGGCTGTCGCGGGCGCCGACGGGCCGCACGCCCCAGGAGCGGTCGCGGGTGCCGACGAAGCCGTCGATGGAGCGCCGCTCGCCGTCCAGCTCGATCCAGCCGGTATAGCGGCCGTTCTGGGTCAGGCGGGTGTAGTCCATGAAGGTCCTGGTGCCCTGGCGGCGGACGAAGCGCGGCTCCTCGATCGGGAAGGCCCGGCCGTCGAAGATGACCTCGCCCTTCAGCCCGTGCTCGGGCGAGTCGACGATGACCTTGAGCTTCTGGAGCGGTTCGAGGATCTCGATCTTCACCGGCCCGACGGTCAGGTCCATGCGGTCGCCGAGCCAGCGGCTGGCGTGCAGCGCGACCTCGACCCCGTTGCGCACGACCACGAAGGACGCGTCGGCGACGTTCAGGTGCGGATAGACGCCGAAGGCGACGGCGAAGAAGTCGTCACCCTCGACCGGGTGGTAGCCGTTGAAGAAATAACGGTCATAGAAGTTCCGGTCCGTGCCCGAATAGGCGATCGGCTCGGCGGTCTGGTGGATGGGGAAATCGTCGCCCTTGGTAAGCGCCATGCTGGTTCCTCCCGTTTCGCCGACGCTTCTCACGTGAGCGTTTCAAGCCTACAGGCCGCTAAGGTGAACGATGACAACCTGACTAGGCAACCGTGACGGAGGGGAAGCGTGACCTGGAACCGGCGAACCTGGATGACCCTGGCCGCGATCAGCGGCTTCCTGGCGGTCGCCATCGGCGCCTTCGCGGCCCACGGGATCGCTGACCCGCAGGCGAAGGCGTGGCTCACGACCGGGGCCAGCTACCAGTTCATGCACACCATGGCGACGCTGGCCTGCGCCACCTTCATGAACGTCGGCGCGCGGGGGGCGCGGCATGCGCCGGCCCTGTTCCTGGCGGGGATCGTGCTGTTCTCGGGCTCGCTGTACGCCATGGCGCTGGGCGCGCCGCGCTGGCTGGGGGCCGTGACGCCGCTGGGCGGGCTGCTGTTCCTGGCCGGCTGGGCGGTGATGGCCTGGTCGGCGCGGAAGGTGGATCAGGTGGAGGACTGACCAGCTTTCGGCAAGGCCAGGAACCACAGCGCGACGGCTGAACCCAGCAGGCATCCCAGCATGACGCCCGCCATCGGCAGCGCGGTGCCGTTGTGCAGGGCCCCGCCGGCCCAGGACGCCAGGGCGCCGGCTCCGAAGGACAGGCCGCCCATCAGGGCCGAGATCGAGCCGGCGCGGCGCGGGTCGACGCTGAGCGCCCCGGCCATGGTATTGCCGGCCATCAGCCCGTAGCTGGCGAGGCAGCAGAACAGCAGCGGCAGCACCGTCCACTGGCCGCCGAAGCCCGTGGCGGCGACGACGGTCAGGACCAGGCCGAAGGCGATCGCGGCCAGACTGGCCCGGCGCAGCACATCATCGGGGGACAGCCGCCGCAGCAGCATGCGGTTGACCTGGCTGGCCCCGATCACCCCGACCGCGTTGACGCCGAAGATCCAGCCGAAGGCCTGGGGCGTGTGGCCGTAGATGGTGATGACCAGCTCCGAGGAACTGGAGATGTAGGTGAACAGAACCGCGCCGTTCAGCGCCCCGCCAAGAGCGTAGCCCAGCAGCCGACGTTCACGCAGCAGGGCGGCGAAGGCCTGCGCGGGGCTCTCCGACCGCGCCTGGGCGGCGGTCTCGTCGGAGCGCGACTCCTTCAGCCGCAGGAAGACCGCCGCGCCGCAGGCAAGGCCGAACAGCGCCAGAATCCAGAAGATCATCCGCCAGTCGGCGATCAGCAGCACCCAGCTGCCCAGGGCCGGCGCGACGATGGGGGCGATGCCCATGACCAGGGTCAGCAGGGACAAAACCCTGGCCGTCTCGGTGTGGTTGAACTGGTCGCGGACCACGGCGCGGGCCACGACGGCCCCGGCGCAACCGCCCAGCGCCTGGACGAACCGGGCCAGCTGCAGCCCCTCGACCGAGGTGGTCAGGGCGCACCACACGGAGGCGGCGACATAGACGGCGATGCCGACCAGGATCGGCGTCCGCCGTCCGAAGCGATCCGAGGCCGGGCCGTAAAGGAACTGGCCGATGGCCATGCCGAGCAGGAAGGTCGACAGCGTCAGCTGCGTCGCCTCGGGCGTCGCCTCCAGCGCCCTGCCGAGCTGGGGCAGCGCCGGCAGGTACATGTCGATCGACATCGGCGCGAACGCCGTCAGGGCGCCGAGCAGGATGACCAGCCCCCAGGGCGTTGCGGGCGGGCGGGCGGAGATGTCGGAGGACTGGGTCAAGATGAGGGCTGTTTAGGCCGCCGCGGGTCATCGGGGAAGCGCCACCTCTTGCCTTCCCCCGCGACCACCGTTCACCGTGCGGCCAAACACGAAAGGGAACGTCCATGTCCGCCATCCAGACCATGATGCCGCCCGTCCGGTACGCAGACGTCAACGGTATCCGCATGGCCTACTACGAGGCCGGTCCCGAGGGTGAAGGCATACCGCTGGTCTTCTGCCACGGTTTTCCGGAGCTGGCCTTTTCCTGGCGCCATCAGGTCAAGGCGATGTCGGACGCCGGCCGCTGGGTGATCGCGCCGGACCAGCGCGGCTACGGCCTGACCGACGCCCCGGCCGAGGTCGAGAGCTACGCGCTGGAGAACCTCTGCGCCGATCTGGTGGCGCTGCTCGATCACAAGGGCATCGAGAAGGCGATCTTCGTCGGCCACGACTGGGGCGGCTTCGTCGTCTGGTACATGGCCATCCGCCATCCGGACCGGGTGGCCGGCGTGATCGGCATGAACACGCCGTTCAACGAGCGGGCGCCGCTGGATCCGATCGAGATCATGCGCAGCCGGCTGGGCGAGCGGATGTACATCGTCCACTTCCAGACGCCGGGCGAGGCCGACGCGGTGCTCGACCGCGACGTCCGCAAGACCATGAACCTGTTCATGAAGCGGCCGTTCGACATCCCGGGCGCGCCTGTGGACGCCGGCGCCGGCTTCGCCGCCGAGCGCAAGCCGGGCGACCCCAGCCTGTTCGCCCTGGTCGACATGCTGGAAGTCTACGACGCCGCCGGCGACCCGCGCCCGCCACTGCTGACGGATGAGGAGTTCGAGGCCTTCGTCGAGACCTTCGAGCGCACCGGCTTCACCGGCGGCATCAACTGGTACCGCAACTTCACCCGCAACTGGCATGCCTCGAAGGATCTGGAGCACCGTGTCCATCAACCCAGCCTGATGATCATGGCCGAGAAGGATGCGGTCCTGCCGCCCTCCGCCGCCGACGGCATGGAGGCGCTGATCCCGGACCTGGAGAAGCAGCTGGTGCTGGGCTCGGGGCACTGGACCCAGCAGGAGGAGCCGGAGGCGGTCAACCGGATCATGCTCGACTGGCTGGGCCGGCGGTTCCCGCTCTGATCGGGGACATGTACCGTCTTCGGTACGTGTCCCCCGCCGCTGCAAATGAATTGGGACACGCACTGAAGTGCATGTCCCCCTACCGCTTTGTCATTGGCCCCCGCGCCGCCCCGACGGTAGAAGGACGCAATGGACCGTTCAGCCTTCGCGCCCGCCGTCGGACAGACCTCAGCCCGCCGGGGTCTGTATCCGGAGATCGATCCCTACAATTTCGGCTGGCTGGCCACCGGCGGGCCGCATGAGATCTACTTCGAGGAATGCGGCGCGCCGAAGGGCAAGGTCGCGCTCGTGCTGCATGGCGGCCCCGGCGGGGCGGTCAATCCGACGATGCGGCGGTTCTTCGACCACGAGAAGTGGCGGACGGTGCTCTTCGACCAGCGCGGCTGCGGCAAGAGCCGGCCCAACGCCAGCCTCGAGGACAACACCACCTGGTCGCTGATCGAGGACATCGAGCGCCTGCGCAAGCATCTGGGCGTCGAGACCTGGACGGTGTTCGGCGGCAGCTGGGGCTCGACGCTGGCCCTGGCCTACGCCATCACCCACCCCGAGCGGGTCACCGGCCTGGTTCTGCGGGGCATCTTCCTGCTCACCCAGCGGGAGCTGAAGTGGTTCTACCAGGACGGCGCCAGCTATCTGTTCCCCGACGCCTGGGAGCGGTTCAAGGCGCCGATCCCGCCCGGCGAGCGGTCCGACATGATCGCCGCCTACCACCGCCGCCTGACCCACAGCGACCGCAAGGTCCAGGCCGAGGCCGCCGCCGCCTGGAGCCAGTGGGAGGGCGACACCATCTCGATCCGCGGCCCGGAGGCCCGGCCGCCGAAGTTCAACGAGGTCGACTTCGCCATCGCCTTCGCCCGCATCGAGTGCCACTTCTTCGCCAATCGCGGCTTCTTCACCGAGGACGGCTGGCTGCTCAGGAACGTCGACAAGATCCGCAGGATTCCGGGCTGGATCGTGCAGGGTCGCTTCGATGTGGTGACACCGCTCGAGAGCGCCTGGGCGCTGCACAAGGCCTGGCCCGAGGCGAAGTTCGACATCGTCTGGGATGCGGGCCACGCCTCGACGGAACCGGGCATCATCGACGGACTGATCCGGGCGACGGACGCCGCCGTCCGACTGTAGATCATCAGAGGTTCTGGCCCGACGGGTTCGGGCCGCCCAGGTCCTAAGCCGACACCACGGCATCAAAGGCCGCGTGCGCCGCCTTGCGGGCTGCAGCCAGGCGCGTGCGCAGACCCCTGAGATCCCGCGCGCCGCCGGCCCTGGCAAGAAGCGCTTGCAGGGCCCGGGGCTCCCGGGCGGGATCGGCGCGGGCGTCGAGGGCCAGCTTCAGCAGCTGCGAAAGATCCTGCTGCAGACGCCACCCCGACGCCAGCGCCTCGAGCCGCGCGGCCGGCGCGACGCCCGCCGCGCCGATGGCCGCCAGGGCGTCGCCCGTATTCTGCGCCAGGGGGCCGCCCTGCCCGGCATGAACGATCTGCAGGAACTGGGTGGCGAATTCGATGTCGACGAGCCCCCCCGGGCACAGCTTCAGATCCCAGTCGCCGAAGGGCGGCCGCTCCCGGGCCATCAAGGCCCGCATCTCCCGCACGTCGGCCGCTGTGGCGGCCCTGTCGCGGGGGCGGCGCAGGGCGCGCTCCATGGCCGCCTCCGCCTCCGTCGCAAACAGCGCCGATGAGGACCAGACCACCCGCGCCCGGGTCAGGGCCAGCATTTCCCAGGTCTCGGCCTCGCGGTCGTAGTAGTCGTCGAACGCGCGCATGGAGACGGCGACCGGCCCCTGGCTGCCGGTCGGCCGCAACTGCATGTCGACCTCATAGAGCCCCCCCTCCCCGGTCGGCGCCGACAGGGCGGCGATGAGGCGCTGGGTGAAGCGGGCGTAGAAGGTGTCGGCGCTCCAGCTCTTGATCGCCGACATCCCGGCGGGGTCCTTCGCACGATAGAGCGTCATCAGGTCGAGATCGGAGCGCGCGGTCATCTCGCGACCGCCGCACTTGCCCAGGGCCACCACGGCGACCTCGCCGTCGAACGCGCCGCCCTGACGCACGGTCTCGGCCAGCGCCGCGTCGGCCAGACCCCTGATGCAGAGGTCGGCCAGATCCGCGAAGGCGGCGCCGGCGGCCCGGGCGCTGGTCGTGCCGCTCATCACCTGGACTCCGATGCGGAAGGCCTGTTCGCGGTGGATACGCCGCGCCGCGTCCATCGCCGCCTCGAAGCCGTCGGCCTGGCTGACCGCGAAACCGAGGGCGGTCTCGCCCTGCTCGCTCTCGACCGGGTCGCAGAAGGCGGGGTCGAGCAGGGCGTCAAGCGCCGCCGGCCGCCGCGCCAGGGTCTGGGCCAGCTGGGGGGCAAAGGCCATCACCTGGACGACAAGCTCGAACAACCTCGGCTGGGCCAGGAACAGCGACTGCACCTGGACCCCCGAGGAGAGGGCGCCGAAGAAGTCGGCGAAGCGGTTGAAGGCCACATCCGGCGCGCCGGTGGCCTGGGCGGCGTCCAGCAGCCGGGGGGCCATGCGGGTGAACAGCTCGCGACCGCGCTCGGTGCGGGTCGCGCCGATGCGGCCGTGGTGCCAGCCTCGGATGGTCTGGGAGACCTGCGGCGGGTTGGAGAATCCCATCCGCTTCAGCGTCGCCAGGGTTTCGGGGTCATCCTCGACGCCGGTGAACACCAGGCTGCCGAAGCGGGAGGACAGTTCCTCCTCGCCCTGGAACAGCGCGCCGTAGCGACCGTTGACGGCTTTCAGCATCTTGCCGACGAGGGCGTCGAAGCTGCGCAGGTTGTCATGGCCCCAGAGCGCCGCGACCCGCCGCCGCTCCGCGTCGGACTCCGGCAGCCTGTGGGTCTGGTCGTCGCCCAGCATCTGGACGCGGTGTTCCAGCGCCCGCAGATCGAGGTAGGCCCGGGCCAGTTCATCGGCGGCGTCCGGCGCGACATGGCCGGCGGCCGCCAGGGCCCGGAGGGCGTCCAGCGTACGGTTGGAGCGGAGCTCCGGATGGCGCCCGCCCAGGATCAGCTGCTGGGTCTGGACGAAGAACTCGATCTCGCGGATGCCGCCGCGACCAAGCTTCAGGTCCGCCCCCTTGGCGGTCATCCGCTCATCCACCTTGAAGGCGTGGATCTGTCGCTTGATCGAATGGATGTCGGAGATGGCGCCCCAGTCGAGGTTCCGGCGCCAGATGAAGGGCTGCAGCTCCGCCAGGAAGGCCTCGCCCGCCGGGATGTCGCCCGCCGCCGCCCGCGCCTTGATGAAGGCCGCCCGCTCCCAGTTCTGGCCCACGGACTCGTAGTAGGTGAAGGCCGCCGCCGCCGGGATGGCCGGAGGCGTCGAGGACGGATCGGGCCTCAGCCGCAGGTCGACGCGGAAGACATAGCCGTCCGCCGTCCGGTCCTGCATGGCGCGGGCGACGCCTTGGGCGATGCGGACCGCCTCGTCGCCCGGCTCGACCCCCTCGGCCAGCGGAAGACGCTCGGGCTCGTAGAAGAAGGTGATGTCGATGTCGCTGGAGTAGTTGAGCTCGAACGCGCCATGCTTGCCCATGGCGATGATCATCAGCCCGGGGATCGGGCCTGCCGGACCATCGGGGACAGGGACCAGCCGCCCGCGCTCGACCTCGTCCCGGGCCACCAGGGCGACGGCGGCATGCAGGGCGGCGTCGGCGAAACGGGCCAGGGCGCCGGTGACCTCGTCCAGGTCCCAGACGCCCCCCAGATCCGCCAGCGCGGTCAGAAGGTGCAGGTCGGTCTTGAGCTCCCGTAGCCGCTTGCGGCCATCGTCGCTGACCGGTTCGGCGCCGGCCAACTCTGCCTCGGCGAGGATGCCGGCCAGCCGGTCGGCCGGTTCGCTGTCCAGCGTTTGCAGCAATGCTTTCGGACGCCGGCGCGCCAGCCCGGACAGATAGGGCGAGGCCCCGAACACCGGCGCCAGCGCCGGCCAGGCCGCCGCGAGCGCGGGCGCGCCGTCCAGCTTCTCGGTCAGGATCTCCCGCGTGCGCTCGGCGGCCTTGCCGTCGATCACGGGGCCGCAGGGCGTCAGGCGGTCAGCGAGGGGAGTCATGCCGCAAAGAGTGCCCTCTCATGCGTTCGGCGACCAGCCTCGTGCAGAGACGCGAAGCCTACTCCACCCGCGGCAGCACCAGGGCCACGCGCAGGCCCGGGCCGGAGCCGTTGTACTCGCCCGGCCCCTCGTCGAGCTCCAGCCGACCGCCGTGGGCCTCGGCCACCGCCGCCACCAGGGACAGGCCAAGGCCGCTGCCCGGTTCGCTGCGGCTGTTCTCCAGACGTACGAAGCGCTGGACGACCCGGGCGCGGTGTTCCTCTGGCACGCCGGGGCCCGTGTCGGTGACGGAGAACTCGATCTCGCCCGACGAACGGCGGCGCACGCGCAGCATCACAGCCCCGCCCGGCGGCGTGTACTTGATGGCGTTGTCGATGATGTTGGTCAGGGCCTGGGTCAGGATCGGGCGCGCCGCCTTCACCGTGAGCTGCGGCGTCAGTTCCGCCTTGAAGTCGAGCCCCTTGTCCTCGCAGAGCGGCTCATAGAGTTCGGCGATGTCGGCGGCCAGCCGGCCGGGATCGAAATGGGTCTGGTCCGGCGCCTCGCCGGCCGCCTGCAGCCGGGCGATGGCCAGCACGGCGTTGAAGGTGCCCAACACGCCGTCGGCGTCGTCGAGGGCCTGGACCAGCGCCTGTTTGGGATCGCCCTTGCCGCCCTCGACCTCGATCAGGGCCGCTTCCATGCGCGCCCGCAGCCGGGTCAGCGGGGAGCGAAGATCGTGGGCGATGGCGTCGCCGGCGTGGCGCAGCCCGCCCATCGACCGCTCCAGCCGGTCGAGCATCTCGTTCAGGCCCTCGGCCAGCTCGTCGTACTCGTCCTGAACGCCCCGGATGCTGGCCCGGGCCTTGAGATCGCCGCCGCGCACGGCCGCCACCGTGTCGGTGAGGCCGGCCATGTGGCGACTGACATTGCGGCTGACGATCGCGCCCCCGGCCAGCCCCAGAATGATGACCAGCGCGCCCGCGCCCCACAGGGCGTTGACGATGCCGCTCACAAAGCCCCGCGACTCGCCCACGTCGGCGCCGACGAACAGGACCTCGCCGCCCTCGAGCCGCTCCTGCAGCCCGCGCGCCGGACGCTTGATCTCGCCGCCATCCATGTCGATGTCGGTCACCGAAAAGCTGGCCCAGGTCTCGCCGGCGCCGGCGTCGTCGACCGGCGACTCGGCGATCGAGCCGGTCATCCGCTTTCCGTCCTTGTCGAGCAGGAGGTAGAGGAAGGGCCGCTCGCCGGCGGCCCGTTCGATCAGCGCCTGGTTCAGCGCCACGGCGCCGCCCCGGCGGTAGACCGCCTCGAGCGAGTTCATTTCGCGGGTGATCTCGGCGTCGGCGCGGCGGGTCACCTCGCCGGCCGTGGCGAACCAGGCGTAGAAGAGGAAGGCCGCAGCCGCCATGGCGAACACCGCCAGGAACAGCAGCGTCATCCGGAAGGTGGTCGTGCGGAAGATGCGCGGCAGGCGCATGGGCTCCGGATCCTAGGGGTCGAGCCGGTAGCCGGCGCCGCGAACGGTCTGCAGCATCTGGCGCTCGAAGCCCTTGTCGATCTTCGAGCGGAGCCGTGAGATGTGGACGTCGATAACGTTGGTCTGGGGGTCGAAGTGGTACTCCCAGACCTTCTCCAGCAGCATGGTGCGGGTCACCGACTGCCCGGCATGGCGCATCATGAACTCCAGAAGCTGGAACTCGCGCGGCTGCAGGTCGATCTCGGTCTCGCCCCGATGAACGCTGCGGGCGATCAGGTTCATTTCGAGATCGCCGACCTTCAGGGTCGTGGCGACGGCTCCCGTCTCACGGCGACGGGACAGGGCCTCGACCCGGGCGATCAGTTCAGGAAAGGCGTAGGGCTTGACCAGATAGTCGTCGGCGCCGGCCTTCAGGCCGTCGACGCGATCGCCCACTTCGCCCAGGGCCGACAGGAACAGCACCGGGGTGGCGTCGCCCTCCCGACGAAGGGTCTCGACCACCTGCACGCCGTTCAGTTTGGGCATCATCCGGTCGACGATGAGGACATCGAAATCGCGCTTCTGGGCGGCGGCCAGACCCAGCTCGCCGTCGGCGGCATGGGTGCAATCGTAGCCATTGTCGCTCAGGCCCCGGACCATGGCCTCGGCCGCCTCGACGTCGTCCTCGATGATCAGAATACGCATATCGGCCCCTCCGACAGACAGCGGCTGACGCCGATTCGGCACCCGTCGCTGCTACTCTAGCGTGATCCGCCGCCCACAAAAGGCCGTCGGGCTTGTCGCCTGCCAGCCCGGCGAACCGGCCGGCAGGGCCGACTAGTTGACCTTCACCGGGACAACGCCGGTCTGGCCGCGGCGGTTGGCGAAGCCGAGAAGCACCGTCGGACGCCCCGCCTTCTTCGCCGCCTCAACCGCCGCCGTCAGGTCTGCCGGGGTGGCGACCGGCTTGAGGTTCACCGAGGTGATGACGATACCCTGGGTCAGGCCCTTTTCGGCGGCGTCAGAGTCGCCGCGGACGGACTCGACGACGACGCCCTTCACGTCAGCGGCGATGCTGTAGCGGGTGCGCGCGGCGGCATCGAGCGGGATCACGCCCATGCCCAGGACGTTGACGCGTGTCGGCAAGGCCTTGCCGGGCTTGCTGTCCTTGCCGGCATCGGCCTCGTCGTCGCCGCTTCCGCCGGTGACATCGGCGAGCTGCTGGTTGGACGGACGGACGCCGGAGCGGACGTCGATGAAGCGCTTCTTGCCGCCGCGGATGATCTCCAGGCGCAGGTTCTCGCCGGCGCCGACCCGGGCGACCTGACGGGTCAGGGCCGTCGAGGAGTCGATGGCCACGCCATTGACCGAGAGCACGATATCGTCGCGCAGCACGCCGGCCTTTTCGGCGGGGCCGCCCGGCGTGACCTGGGCGACGACCGCGCCCTTGGTGCCGGACAGGTCGAGGGCGTCGGCCATCTCCGGCGTGAAGTTCTGGATCTGGGCGCCGATGTAGCCGCGCACCACCTTGCCGTTGGCGATCAGCTGCCTTGTGATGCCGTCGGCGGTGTCGGCGGGAATGGCGAAGCCGATGCCCACCGATCCGCCGGTCGGCGAGAAGATGGCGCTGTTGACGCCGATCACCCGGCCAAACAGGTCAAAGGTCGGGCCGCCGGAGTTGCCGCGGTTGATCGGGGCGTCGATCTGGACGTAGTCGACGAACTGCGAGGAGTCGTCGTTGAGGTTCCGGCCGTAGGCGGAAATGATCCCGGCCGTCGCGGTGCCGCCCAGACCAAAGGGATTGCCGACCGCGATGACCCAGTCGCCGACCCGCGGTTTGGCGACGGTCTCGAAGCTGACGAAGGTGAAGCCGGTCCCCTGGACCTTGATCACGGCCAGGTCGGTGTTCTCGTCGCGACCGACGATGGTGGCCTTGAGCTCCCGGCCGTCCTTGAGGGTCACGGTGATCTCGTCGGCGCCCTCGACCACATGGTTGTTGGTCACGATGTAGCCGTCGGCGCTGATAAAGAAGCCCGAGCCCGACGACTGCTGGCGGGGCTTCGGGCCGTCGTCGCCCTCGTCGCTCTCGTCCTCGCCGTTGCCGCCCGGGCCGCTGTTGCGGTCTTCATTGCGGTTCTGGGGGCCGAAGTTGAACGGCAGGCCGGGGAACCGCAGCGAGCGGGCGTCAACGCGGGTGCTGACGTCGATGGACACGACCGCCGGCGAGACCTTCTCGAAGATATCGGCGAACGACATCGGCGCGCCCGGCGGCGGCGCGAACATCATCGGACCGGTCGAGGCGGTCCTGATCACCGCAGGAGGCGGCGCGGCCTCGGCGGAGGATACGCGCAGCCCGACGCCCGCCAGAGCCGCCGCGGCGACACCCGCGCCGGCGATCGCACCAACAAAAAACCCGGTCTTCTTGGCGACCATCTGTGTTCCGTTCCTGTCCCCGGCGACGCGGGATCTGAGATGTCTCTAATCGATGCCAAAGAGCCCTGCGGCCCTCAAGTTATCTTTCCGTCATGCACCGTGGCGTTTCTAGGGCGCGCGGGCGCGACAGGATCACGGTTCGCGGTCCTGGAGCAGCCGCGCCAGTCGCGTTTCCTCGTCCAGGCTCAGACCTTCGGACAGGTCCCGGCGCCGAACGCGCGACGCCAGAAAGGCCAGCCCGGCGATCACCGCGAGGAACGGCCCCAGCCAGAGCACGGCGTTGCCCAGGGTGAAGGCCGGCTTCAGGAGCACGTACTCACCGTAGCGCTCGGTCAGGAACGCCTTCACCTGCGCCTCGTCGCGCCCGGCGGCGACCTGTTCGCGCACCACGCGGCGAAGGTCGCGGGCGAGATCGGCGTCCGAGTCGCTGATCGACTCGTTCTGGCAGACCAGGCATCGCACCTGGGGGAAGATCTCCCGCGCCCGGGCCTCCTGGGCCGGATCGGGCAGCCGCTCGGCGGGATCAGCGGCGGCGGCCATGCACAGCGCGGCGGCGATGACGACCAGCAGGCGTCTCATGCCGCCTTCTTTCCGGCCGCCAGGCGCAGCCGACGGTCGGACAATGACACCAGTCCGCCGACGGCCATCAGCAGCGGGCCCAGGAAGATGAGCTGGACCCAGGGATTGAAGTAGGCGCGGAGCAGCCAGGCCGGACGACCGCCCTCGCCCGCGCGCCGCTCGCCCAGGACGATGTAGACCTGATCGAGGCCGCGATTGCACAAGGCCACTTCGGAGGTGGTCTTTTCTCCGGTCGGGTAGAAGCGCCGCTCAGGCGTGGCCTCGCAGACGACCCGGCCGCCGCGGGTGACGGTGACATACCCCCGCTCGGCGATGTAGTTGGCGCCCTCGCCGGTACGGACGCTGTCCAGGGTCAGCGTAAAGGCGCCGACCTCGATCCGGCCGCCCAGGGACAGCGCCTCGGCGGTCTCGAGTTTCCAGGCGGTCTCGAACACGGCGCCGAGCGTGAACAGCCCAAGCCCCAGGTGCGCCAAGGTCATGCCCCAGGCGCCGCGGGGCAGTCCGACCAGGCGACGCCAGGTTTCGGCCGCGGGCGCGCGGAAGGCCCGGGTGCGCTCGGCGACCTCGGCCAGGACGCCGAAGATCAGCCAGAAGCCCAGAGCCACGCCGGCCGCGGCCAGCGCCTTGCGCGGGCTGACAATGGCGTAGGTCGCCAGCCCGAAGATGATCGCCGCGGCGGCCGCCAGCCAGAGTCGCCGGCCGGCCGCCCACAGGTCGCCCCGCTTCCAGGCGGTCAGCGGCCCGAACGGCAGGATCAGGAAGGCCACCGCCATCAGCGGCGTGAAGGTCAGGTTGAAGTAGGGCGGGCCGACCGAGACCGCGTTGCCGTCCATCGCCTCGCGGATCAGGGGGTAGAGGGTGCCGAGCAGGACTGTGGCCGTGGCTGCGGTCAGGATGATGTTGTTCAGAACGATCAGGCTCTCGCGGCTGGCCGGCGCGAACAGTCCCCCGGGCTGCAACGCCGGCGCCCGCCAGGCGAACAGCGCGAAGCCCGCTCCGGAGGCGATGCCCAGGATGCCCAGCAGCAGCGCCCCGCGCTCGGGGTCGACGGCGAAGGCATGGACGCTGGTCAACACGCCGGACCGGACCAGGAAGGCGCCCAGCATGGAGAAGGTGAAGGCCGCCAGCGCCAGGAACAGCGTCCAGCCCGAGAGGGCCCCGCGCTTCTCGGTGACGACGGCGGAATGCAGCAGCGCCGTGCCGATCAGCCACGGCATGAAGGAGGCGTTCTCGACCGGGTCCCAGAACCACCAGCCGCCCCAGCCGAGCTCGTAGTAGGCCCAGTAGGAGCCCAGGGCGATGCCGACCGTCAGCATGCTCCAGGCCGCCAGAGTCCAGGGCCGCACCCAACGCGCCCAGGCCGCGTCGATCCTGCCGCCGATCAGGGCGGCGATGGCGAAGGAGAAGACGACGGAGAAGCCGACATAGCCGAGGTAGAGGAATGGCGGATGCAGGACGAGGGCCGGGTCCTGCAGCAGCGGGTTCAGCGACCGCCCTTCGACCGGCGCATCCACCAGCCTGGACAGCGGGTTGGACGCGAACACCGTATAGGCCAGGAACAGGACGCCCAGCGCGCCCTGCACGCCGATCGTCCGGCTGCGCAGCGCCAGGGGCAGGTCCCGCCCGAAGACGGCCACGGCGGCGCCGTAGCCGCTCAGGGCCATGCACCAGAGCAGCATCGAGCCCTCGTGACTGCCCCAGGCGCCGGCCACCTTGTAGAGCATAGGCTTGGCGGTGTTGGAGTTGGCGGCGACGTTGGAGACCGAGAAGTCCGAGGTCACGAAGGCGACCAGCAGCGCCGCGAACGCCGCCGCGATGCAGAGGAATCCGCCCAGGGAGGCGCCGGTGGCCGCGCCGGCCAGCGCCGGTCGGTGGGCGCCGGCAAGGCCCAGCACCGCCTGCATCAGCGACAGGGCCAGGCCCAGCGTCAGGGCAAAGGAGCCCAGTTCAGCGGTCATAGTCGCCCTTCGCTCCGTCTCTGCGCCACTCGCCCTGTTCCTTGATGGCGTCGGCGACCTCGCGGGGCATGTACTGCTCGTCGTGCTTGGCCAGCACACGGCTGGCGACGAAGTCGCCGGACGCGTCGAAGGCGCCCTCCGCGACGATGCCCTGTCCCTCGCGGAACAGATCCGGCAGGTCGCCCTGGTAGTTGATTTTCGCCGAGGCCCTGTTGTCGGTCACCGAGAACTCGACGCGGCCGTCTGGAAACTTCCGAACGCTGCCGACTTCGACGAGGCCGCCCAGCTGGACGGCCCGGCCGGCGGCGACCCCGGCCTCGCGGGCCTGGGCGGGCGTATAGAAGAGGGAGATGGAGCCCCGCAGGCCCCACAAGGTCAGGCCGACGGCCAGGACCAGAACCGGCGCGATGGCCAGCACGATGGTCAGCCGCCGCCTCGCGGTGCGGGATTTCGGCCAGAAGCTCATCGCGGAGCCTCCGCCGCCTGGTCGAGCGCCTGAAGCACCTGGGGATTGTCCTTGAAGATCTGGCGCGCCCTGGCCCGGGCGGCGTCGCGTTTGCCGGTCTCGCCCAGGACAGTCCAGGCGCGCACCAGCCGCACCCAGCCCTCGGCATCGTCCGGCTGGGTCTCGAGGCGGGCGGCGAGCCCCTCGACCATGCCGCGGATCGCAGCGTCATCGGGAAGGCCGGGCTGTGGCGCGGGCGACGGTGTGACGGTCGGCAGGGCGCCGGCCTTCTCCACCGCCGAGATCTCCGCGGTCAGGGCGGCGCGGACGGCCTGGTCGGAGGCGCTGGCCGATGGCAATGCCGCCAGCAGGGACCGCCAGCCGGCCAGGCCTTCGGCGACCTTGCCGTCCTGGATGTCCGCCCGCGACAGGAAGTAGCGGGCGCTGACGCTGGCCGGATCGCGCTTCAGGGCCTCGCTGAACGCGGTGCGGGCGTCGCCATCGACGCGGCCGTCGGCCTGGACCACGAACGACTCGCCAAGCAGCGCCCACAGGTCGGCCCGCTCAGGCGCGATGCGGACGGCGCGTCGCAGGGCCGTGCCGGCGGCGATGGCGTCGCCCTGCCCCAGCTCCACGGACGCGAGCTTGTAGTAGGCTTCGGCATCATTGGGCCGTTCAACCGTGATGGCGCGCAGAATGGCGGCCAGGCGGGGCATATCGAGGCTTTCGAGATCGCCCGACCGCCATTCCGCGAGACGGGCGGCATACGGCTGGTCCCGCTGGCCGGGCGCACCGACCAGGAGATAGGCGCCCAGGGCGAGGAGGGGCGCGACCAGGGCGGCCGCGAAGGCGAGCCGTCGGCCGCTGGCGCTGGGCTCCGCGACGGCGGTGTCCGCCGCGGCGAGCAAACGCCGTCCGGCCTCGGCCCGGGCCGCGCGGACCTCGCCCTCGGGCAGCAGGCCCCGGGCGGCAAGATCCTCGATCTCGTCAAGCTGACGGCGATGGACGGCAATGGTGGGATCATCGTCCGAAATGCGCCGCGTCGCCTCACGCGAGCCACGGAGTATCAACCAGCCCACGGCCGCTGAGAGGGCCGCCGCCGCGATCCAGAATGCGAACATGGCCGGGTGTTACCGGATCACGGGCGCGATAGCGAGAGGCTCAGGCCGCTGCGGCGCGACGACGCACCAGGTTTCCGGCCGTCCGGTCCCGCACCAGGCTCATCAGCTGGGCGGCGACATCGAGGAACTCCTGGGCGCGATGAACGTCGATCGCGTCACCCAGCCGGATCTGCTCCAGAACGTCTTCAACGTAGCGGTCGATTCGGAGTCCGATGGTTTCGTGCACCTTTCCGCGGGCGCTGGCGAAGCCGCCCTCGTGGGCGCATCCGCGAACCGCCTCCGAGAAGGTCAGCAGTCCGAGGGAAAGCGCCAGGGCGGAGTCGCTGGGCGGCTCGTCCAGCTTGGGCACGGTAGAGGTCAGCCGCGCCGAGTAGCGCATCTTCTGCATCGGCAGGGCGAGGCTGACCGCCTCCTCGATCTCGAAGAGGCGCTGTTCGACGGTGGTCGCAAGGGCCTGCTTGAGCTTGACGACGCGCTGGCCCCAGGGGCCGTCGCGGTAAAGCTGGACCGACTGGTCGAGCTCAGTGATCGTTTCCACCGCCTGCTTCACGGCGTCGCCGGCCTTTTCCGCCGCGCCGACGCCCGTGCCGGGACGCAGGCTCTTCAGCAGGGTCACCTGGTAGTCGATCTCGTTCATCGCGCGCTCACCGAACGGCGCCAGCTCCGACGCGGCGAGGTAGCGTTCGCCAGGGTGATCCATGATCGCGGAAACGAGGCGCAGGATCTGGCTGGGATGTTTCAGATGCGAGGCGAGCATTTCGAACATCAGCGGGCCGCCGCCATCGCGAACCGCGCCGGCGTCCTTGTAGGCGATCCGGGCGGTGGCCCGGCGGTCGTCAGTTATCCGCTGAAGCCAGTCGAGCAGCTGCAGTAACGGCGGACGGACGATCACCGCCAGGTCGAGCGCCAGGATCAGCGTCTCGGTCGATCCCCGGCGGTCCGCCTCGAGCATGGTCATCACGGCGAGATACTCGGGTCTGTCAGCCGCGCGCAGGCCGGCAGCCGCGCGACTGCACAGGACGTCGAAGATCTGCGGCGAGGGCTCATCGGGATCGATGTGGTAGCAGGCCTCCTGGGCCTGCTTGACCAACTCGGGCTTGTCCGCCTCAAGCGCCTTCCACAGAAGCGAAAGCGCCGGAATCGGAAAGGCCGTGCGATCATCGGCGTGACGGGCGCGGAACAGCCCCTTCACCGGCGCAAGGACTTGGGCGCGAATCGAACGCACGGCGACCTCGGTCTCGATCATAGCGCCGATTGCGGCGAGCGACCCGTTCGAGTCCTCCTTGCAGACCGCGCGCTCGAGCGCGCGCACTACATCGTCCGGCGACGCAGCGAGCAGTCCTTTCAACTTCGCGATCTTGTGAGGCGACAAAGCGTACAACCATACTGGGCAAGGAACCAGACGCTCCCTAAAGAGCTTTGCCCCGAACGCGTTAACGGCAGCTAAAGCCGTGCTGTCAGGCTTCGGCGCGCGGCAGGGTGATCTCGACTTTCAGGCCGCCGGTCGCTGAATCGCCCAGGATCAGCGCCCCGCCGTAGGCGCGGGCCAGTTCGTCGACGATCGCCAGACCGAGGCCCGAGCCCGGCGCGCTCTCGTCCAAACGGGCGCCGCGCTTCAGGGCGTCCTCCCGCCGGTCGGCCGGCAGCCCCGGTCCGTCATCCTCGACCGTCACGGTCATCAGCTCGGCGCCGGAGGGCTCGGCGGTCACCCGCACCCGGGCCCTGCACCATTTGGCGGCGTTCTCGATGACGTTGCCGACAATCTCCATCAGGTCCTGCTTCTCGCCCCGGAAACAGAGCCCCTCGGGGCAGCGCCAGTCGATCTCGACACCCTTCTGCTGGAAGATCCGCTCCAGGGTCACGGCCAGCTCGTCGATCACCGGCTCGACCTGGGTGCGCTCGCCGTGTGACTGCGACCGCGCGGCGGCCCGGGCCCGGCGAAGGTGATGCTCGACATGCCCGCGCATGGCGTCGGCCTGCCGCGTGACGACTTCGGCCAGCTGCCCCGGCTGCTGGACGGCCTCGGTCAGCATCACGGAGATCGGCGTCTTCAGGGCGTGAGCCAGGTTGCCGACATGGGTTCGCTGTCGCTCGACAACATCCTGGTTGTGCGCCACCAGCGCGTTCAGCTCCCTGGCCAGGGGATCGAGTTCGCTGGGATACTCGCCTTCGATCCGCTCGGCCTTGCCGGTGCGGACATCGGCGACCTCGCGGCGAAGCTGGAACAACGGCTGCAGACCGATCCGCACCTGAAGGAAAACACCGGCCAGGATGCCGCCCCCGAGGACGATCAGCGCGCCGGCGGTCAGGAGCGCGAAACGCTGGGCCTCGCGGTCGACCGGCGAGCGATCCTCGGCGGCCATGATGATGACCGGCGCCTCGCGCTCGCCGATGGTCACCTGCATGGCGCTGGCCCGCAGCGGCTGGCTGAGCGGGCCCTGGGTTTCGTAGAAGATCTGCTGTCCCGGCTCGGCGGCGACCTGGGCCACGACAGCGTCGGGAATCGCCAGGTCCTGGTCGAACAGCGACCGCGACCGCACGATCAGCCGCACCTTGCCTGACGGCGCATGCTCGGCCAGTTGCCAGTAGCGGCCGGAATAGACCCGAAGGGCGCGGGTGTCGGTCAGGGGCGGGGCGATGACCTTGCCGTTCTCGATGCTGATCCCGGCGCCAAGCCCCTGGGTCAGGTCGACTAGGCCGAGGTCGAAGCGACGCAGCGCCGCCTGCTGGAAGAAGGCGGTCAGGGCCACGCCCGTGACGATCAGGACAATGAGGCTCCAGCCCGCGGCCAGAAGAACCAGCCGCCCGACCAGCGAACGGCGGCTCAGACCGGGCAGGCCGGCTCGCGTCACCCGGTCGCCTCACCCTCGAGCGGCGTCAGGCGGTAACCGAGTCCGCGCGCAGTCTCGATGCGATCTGGACCGATCTTCTTGCGCACGCGGCCGATGAACACCTCGATGGTGTTGGAGTCGCGGTCGAAGTCCTGATCATACAGGTGCTCGACCAGCTCGGTCCGGCTGATGACCCGGCCCTGATGCATGATCATGTAGTGCAGCAGCCGGTACTCGAGCGAGGTCAGGCGCAGGGGCTCGCCATTGACGCTGGCCCGCGCCGAGCGCGGATCCAGACGCAGGCCGCCGCAGGCCAGGTTGGGCGTGGCGTGGCCGGCCGAACGCCGCAGCAGGGCGCGTAGCCGGGCCAGGAGTTCCTCGGTGTGAAACGGTTTCGTCAGATAATCGTCGGCCCCGGCGTCGAACCCGGCGACCTTCTGGCTCCAGTTGTCCCGCGCGGTCAGGATCAGCACCGGCATGGCGATGTTCTCGCGCCGCCAGCGCTCCAGCACCGACACGCCGTCGATCTTGGGCAGGCCCAGGTCGAGGATGACCGCGTCATAGGGCTCCGCCTCCCCCAGATAGTGGGCTTCCTCGCCGTCGGCGGCATGGTCCACGGCGTAGCCGGCGTCGCCGAGCGCGAGCTTGAGCTGACGCGACAGATCGGGATCGTCCTCGACCAGCAGGATGCGCATGCGGGGTCTAGTCCCTTCCGATGATCTGGCCGGTGGAGGCGTCGACGATGAAGTCGATGCGCCGGCCGTCGTTTGTCTGCCAGCGGACGCGATAGACCGGACGGCTGCCACGGTCTTCCAGACCCGCGTCGAGCAGCTGGCCGGGATTGGAGCGGGCGATGTTGCGGATCACCGCCTCCAGCGGCACCAGCCGCCCGCCGCGCACGCCCTCGCGGGCCTCGCTTTCGCGGGGGCTCCAGCCGTCGCCCAGGGAGTTTCCGCCCAGGCTCAGCGGGCGAAGGCGGTCGCCGCCGTCGCCACGTCCTGGAAGACGACCGCGCGAGGACGGTCCGTCATCGCGCTGATCGCGCAGCACGTCGCGGCAGGCGGCGCCGAACGACCCGCCAGGGCAGTCGGAAGGCAGTCCACGGCTCTGGGCCTCGGCGACGGCGGGGAGGCCGGTGCTGATCAGGGCAGCTGCGAAGAGGGCGACGAAGCGGTTCATGCCCGACGGTTTAAGGCGCCGACGCTGAATGCCGGCTGAATGGAGAGGTTATGGAGCCGCCGCGACAGCGTGTCACGCATGCAAGGCCGTCTATCGTTTGCGAGGCGAGTAGGGCCGCTCCTTGCGCCACTGTTCGGCGAACTTTTCGAGCGCCGGGTCGGCGATTTCGGGCAGGGTGATGATCAGGCGTGCGACCAGATCGCCCCGCTGGCCCTTGGGATTGACGAACCCGCGCCCCTTGAGCCGCAGCAGGGCGCCGCTGTTGGCGCCCCTGGGCACGGAGACGTTCACCGGGCCGTCGGGCGTCGGCGCCTCGACCTTGCCGCCCAGCACCGCGTCGGGGACGGACACCGGCAGGTCCATGTGCAGCGTGTCGCCCTCGCGGCGGTAGATCGCGTGGGGCTTGAGGCCGATCTCGATGAGCGCATCCCCGGGTCCGGCCCGCCCCTGGGCCCCCTGCCCCTTGAGGCGCAAGGTCTGACCCTCCTGGGCGCCCTTTGGGATGTTCACCTCCAGGGTGCGGCCGTCCGAGAAAGCGATACGCTTCTTGCCGCCGCGGATTGCTTCCTCGATGTCGATGTCGAGATGGGCGCGAAGGTCCGCGCCCTTGCCGCCGCCGAAGCCGCCGCCGAAACCGCCACGCCCGCCGCGGCCGAAGGCCTCGCCGAGAATGTCGTTGATGTCGACGCCCTCGAATCCCGGGCTGCCGGGACCGGGTCGATAGCGACCGCCGGAGGCGCCGCCCGGACCGAACGGACTGCCGCCGCCGAAGCCCGGATGCTGCTCGTGACCGTCGCCGTCGAGCTCGCCGCGGTCGAACTTCCGGCGCTTTTCCTCGTCGCCGATGATGTCGAAGGCGCCGGACACGCGCTTGAACCGCTCCTCGGCGCCGGCGTTGCCCTGGTTCGCGTCGGGATGGAACTGTTTGGCGAGCTTGCGGAAGGCCTTCCGGATCTCGTCCGAACTGGCCGTCCGCGGTACACCGAGCTCAAGATACGGATCGCGCGCCAAAGGCCCCTCGCTGCGGATTCTTCGCCGCATGAAATAGAGGGTCCGGGCGTCGGGCGCTACAGGCTGCGGGCCGTTGTCGCGCCCGCGCCGAACACCGCCGACAATTGCGCCACACGGATCGTCACCGCGACGGGGACCCCGCCGGGAAAGTCCGACGTCTGCATGGCCGAGGTCCAGAGGAAGGCGGGGACGTCGCGCTCGACCGTTCGCACGGCCGCCGCTCCGTCCATGATCTCCAGCCGGTAGGCCTCGCGCTCCTCGGAGAGCGGCGGCTCGCCGTCCAGCCCGTCTCCGCCCAGGCGGGCGCGACGGATCCAGCGGAACAGGATGTCGCCGCCGGGCTGGTCGTCCCGTCGCAGGTGGCAGGGGCTCCAGGGCCGGTCGGCCACGCCGCGCCAGACGGCCTCGACCTGCGTCATCGCCTCGCCGCCCGGGGGGCCGCCGGCCGGCGCCGCGCGCCAGGTCATCGACAGACCACGCTCGGACAGGGCCACATCCGCCCGCTCCAGACCCTCGCCCAGCAGGACGACCGGCGCGCCGGCCGGGGTCAGGGCCGCCATGGCCGGATCGGACCCGGCCTGGCCACGCAGCAGGCCCGACAGGGCCCAGACGTCAGCGGCGAGAGGCTCGGCGGTCAGGAACTGGATGATCTCCCACGCGCCGGACGCGCCCTGCACCGCCAGTGCGTTGGCGCCGGCCAGCACGGCGGCCAGGGGGCGGCTCTCGAGGGTCGCGCCTTCCAGTCGGACGGTCAGGCTTCCGCCACGGTCGATCCGGTGCAGGGGGCCGGCGGGCAGGTCATCCAGGGTCTCGCCGACCGCGGCCGGCTGGTCGACCCGGGCGCGCAGGCTCAGGCTGCCGACAGAGGCGCCGGCATGAACGTCGAGCGCGCGCCAGGGCTCGATGGCCGCCGCGACCAGCGGCCGGCTGTCGGTCTCCGCGCCGGGCAGCGGCGGCAGGTCCAGCACATGCAGCACCGGCGGCGCCGGCGGCTCCTGGGGCGGCGGCGGCAGCCAGTCTCCGTCCAGCCGGTCGCCGCCCGCGGCCGGTTCGACGATGCTGAGGGCGGCGCGGGGCTGTTCGTCGCGGTCGATCCGCTCGACCCGCCAGGTCCGGCCGTCGCGGGGGAGCCTGACACGGTCGCCCGGTTCAAGGCGAAGGGCGTCGAGCGGCGACAGGAAGATCGTCGCCTGCTCGACCGCCGCGGCGGTCCGCGCCAGCAGGCGCCGCCCGATCACCTCGGCCCGGGCGGAGGTCAGCACCATCGGCAGATCCGCCTGGGCGACATCGCCCGCCCCGGCCGGATCGCGGCGCACCGTCGCGCCGCCGACCTGATACTCGGCTGTCTCGTCGATGAAGCGCAGGCGAACAACGTCGGTGGGCGCCTCGAGGGTGCGGACGGTCTGCTGCGCGCCCCGGTCATCCGGCAGGGCAAGGCCACCCTCGACGAGGGTCATCGCCGCGGGGCCGTCTCTGGCCACCAGCGCAACACGGCCGTCGCGCTCCGCCGGATCGAAGGCGAAGGCGCCGGCCAGCGGCTCGAGCGCGTCTCGCAGGGAAGAGACCTGATCGACGATATAGCCGGTGACCACGCCGCCGACATCGCCCGGATCGATATCGACCCCGGCGCGAAGTCCAAGCTCGACGACCAGATCGCCCAGCGGGGCGGCCCCGAGGCGGCCGTTGAGCCAGTGACCAAGCGCCCAGTTCGGTCCATCGGTCCAGACGGCGGCGCGGGCCGGGAAGTCCGGGAACGGCCGCGCGTCCCAGCACCAGGCGCCCATCGCCTCGATCATCGGCCCGCCATAGAGCGGCGAAACAGGGTTGGCGGCCGGGTCGCCAAAGTGGGCCAGGACCGCCTCCAGCGTCCGGCGTTGGGCATGGTCGTCGCGCAGGCCGGTCGAGAAGGGCGGCGCGGCGCTCTCGGCGCTCTTGGGATCGATGAACAGGTTTGGGGCGTTGGCGCCCTTGTCGACGGCCGGACAGCCGAACTCGATCAGCCGGATCGGCTTGGAGCGGGGGACCCAGGCCGTGGGCGTCGCGTCCCGAACGCCGCCGGGCCGGTTGTGATGCGCATGGCTCCACCAGCCGATCAGGTCCTTGGGTCGAAACACCCAGGGCTCGCCGTAAGCGCCGTCGGTGATCGGCGAACGCAGGCCCGCCTCGCGATCCTCGGGCGTGGCGTAGAACCAGTCGAAGCCTTCGCCGCCGGCCACCTCGATCGCATCGAAGTCCGGCTCGCCGCGCCAGTCCGCCAGGGGCGGATAGAAGTCGATCCCCACGAAATCGATGGCGTCATCCGCCCACAGGGGATCGAGGTGGAAGGCGACGTCGCCCGAACCGTCCCGAGGCTGATGGCCGAAGTATTCGCTCAAGTCAGCCGCGTAGCCGATGGCCGTCGCCGGTCCGAGGATCGCGCGGCAGTCGGCGGCCAGGCCCCGCAGGGCGTCGACGGCCGGATAGCCCCCGCTCCCATCCCGGATCGTCGTGATCCCGCGCAGCTCCGATCCGATCAGGAATCCGTCGACCCCGCCGGCCAGCTGGGCCAGCCGCGCCTGGTGCAGCACCATGCGACGCAGGCCCCAGTCGGCGCATTCGTGGTCGATCACGCCGCCGTCGATGACGATTTCCGATGGCGCCGCCGACCCGAAAAGCAACGGGATGTCAGCGGCTTCGCCGGTGATCCGTCCACGCCATGGAAAGCCCTCGCAATCCATCAGGACGAACGGGCAGAGGGTCACCTTCAGTCCGCGCGCCTTCAGCTCGGCGATGGCCTGGACGACGCTGGCGTCGGCCGGGGTGCCGCCGTAGGCCGGCGCGCCGTCGATCCGGCTGACCAGATGGGCCGAGCCTCGCCCCACGCCCCCGGCGCGCCAGATCATAGACGGCGTGGACCTGGAGGCCTGCTCGACGCCCGGACGGAAGGTGCAGGCGCCGGCGTCGAGGCTGGTCCCGAACCAGGCGACGACCAGGGTGATCGCTTCCAGGTTCGCCAGCTGCGCCTGCAGATGGTCGAGCGAGACCAGCAGGTCGGGCCGTCCCTCGACGTTGTTGACGTTCTCGGCGCTGACCCGGGTCAGGCTGTCGCGGCGCTGGATGACCTGTGTCGCATAGGCGAACTCCCCGGCGCCCGGGATCAGGCAGATGCTCTTCAGCCGCTCCTCGAGCCCGGGCCCGCCGCCGCGTGGCCGACGGAACACCTCGAACGACAGCTGCGGCAGGCGGTTGCCGAACGGCTCAAGCGGCAGGTCCTCGAAGACCACATAGGCGCAGCCGCGATAGGCCGGCGCGACGCCCTCGACCGCCTCGATCAGCGGATCGGGCGTCTGGTCCTCGCTTCCGCGGTGAAGACGCAGGGCGACCCCGGTCAGGTCCATCGCCTTGCCGTCGGCCCAGACCCGTCCGATGCCGTCGACGGGCCCCTCGCAGAGGGCGACCGCGAACGACAGGCTGTAGCGATACTCGACGGTCCTGGGACCGCCCTTGCCGCCGCCGGCCCGACGTTCGACCCGCTTCTCGCGAAAGCGGGCCGCCCAGATGACCTGGCCCGGCACGCGCGCGCGGCCGAACACCGCCGCGACGGGCGCGCCCTCGGCGGCGGACATGATCTGCATCTCCCGCAGGCGCGGTCCGGCCTGACGCGGAGCCTGCAGCGACGCGATGGCGAACTGGTCGATAGACCGGCCGACCGCGCTGCCCAGGTTGGCCAGGACATTGCCGCCGATGGCCCGGCCGATGCTGGAGAGGATCAGTTGCGCCATGATCTCAGGGGCTCGTGTTGGGGAAGGCGAAGGCCGCCGCCAGCCGGCGTCGCCACCAGGGGCCGAGCCAGCTTTCGACGACCGCCCGCCCCCAGTAGGCGTGGATGATGCGGGGCTCGGGATCGCCCGGTCGCCGCTCGGCGACGATCGCGCAGTGTTTGACGCAGGCGCCGGGGCTCATGCGGAACAGGAGCACGTCGCCCGGTCGGAAGGCATAGGACGGCGCCGGAACCAGATGCCGGCCGGCGGCCGCCAGCAGGGTCTCGGCGCCGCCGGTCTCCGCCCAGTCCGGCCGGTAGGGCGGCGCGGTCTCGGGCTCCTGGCCATAGAGCTCCCGCCAGACCCCGCGCACCAGGCCCAGGCAGTCGCAGCCGACGCCCTTGACGGACGCCTGGTGGCGGTAGGGCGTGCCCAGCCAGCCCCGGGCGGCGGCGACGATCCGCGCCCTATCCACGGCGGCTCGTCCCGTCATGGCGCTCCCCGTCGGCCGGCCAACGGCTCAGGAAGTCGTTGCCCGGAATGGAGGGAAAGCCCCGGAAATTCAGACTGTTGCCGAACCGCTCTGCACAGGTCGCGAACCGTTTGTCGCAGCCGCCGGCGAACGCGGGATGGGCGGGATCGACGCCGCAGCGGCCATCACCAAGGTTGGCGTCGCACAGCCGGCCGTAGCTTAGACCGGCCACCCGCTGGAGCTGGGCGAGCGGTCCTTCGAGGTCGGCGGTGAAGGCCTCGCCATCCCGCCGCACGCGGCTGATCGTGGCGGTCCAGAGCGAGACGAACAGGTGCGGCGCCGACCAGTCGACCCGTCGGCATTCGACGGTCGCGCCGTCATACAGTCCCGCCGCCAGATCGACCGGATCCAGACCTTCGGCGTCGAGGACTCCCTCGACCGCCATGGACCCGGCGCCGCCCGGGCCCAGTCCCGACTGGCTCACGCCGGCGGTCCAGCCGCCGCCGGCCGCACAGACCAGCCCGTCGTGCAGCAGGTCCCGGTCATGGTCGGTAAAGCCGCTGACCGCCCCGTCGGCGCGGGTCAGTCGCCAGACATGGCACAGCGTCGCGGCGCCGGACTCGATCCGGTCCGCCAGCGCATCGGGGAGGATTCTCATGGTCAGACCCTGATCTCGATCAGCGGCGCGGCGACCAGGCGTCCGGCCTCGAAGCCCTCAAGGGTCACGTCGATGCGGTCGGTGTCGAAGCGGACCGGGGTGTCGAAGGCGAAGCCGGCGGTGACCACCGCGCCCTCGGGCGGCGCCTCGGCCAGGGCGACGTCGCCTGTGGCGGGGTCGACCGTGAACGCCGCTGTCTCCACGCCATCGACGGCGACGCGCACCGTATCGGCCACGGGCTTGCAGATCGGTCGCTCGACATCGCCATAGCGTTTGATCAATGGGAAGATCAGCCGGTCTCCGTCGCCGGCGCCGAGCGTCTGATCCAGCGGCGAGATCGCCGCCGACGGCGCACAGGACCGGAAGTCGGTGAAGTCCCTGAACCGGAAGCCGTGCAGTCGCCCGCGACGCGCCTCGAAGAAGGCGACCAGCACGGCGACGTCGTCCAGCGACCGCACCCCGGCGCCGATCAGGTAGCGTCGGCGGCCGTGGGCCCAGGGCGTGGCGCGCCGCTCGAATCCGCTGGCCAGGGTGACGACCTCGGTGCGGCGTTCGATCCCGCCGGTGGAGCCGAACGCCAGCCGCGCGGGCAGGCGGACCTCGTGGAATGCCATGAACAATCCGTATGTTGACGACGGCCGCCGGCCCGTGTGACCTCGCGTCACTGGCGAATTCGGGGGCTGCGATGGACTGGACGAAACTCTTCTTCTCGGCGGACGGTCGGATCGGCCGTCAGGCCTACTGGATCGGCTGGCTGGTGCTGATCGGCGTCAACACCCTGCTGTTCTGGGTGCCATTCCTGTCGCTGGTCACAATCTACTGCTGGATCTGCATCTGCTCGAAACGCTTCCACGACATGGGCCGGTCGGGATGGCTGTCGGCGATTCCGGTGACCCTGAGCATCGTGGTGCCGATCGGGGCGGTGATCGCCATCGCGGGCGCGGCGATCGCGTCCTCCCTGTCCGGGGCCGCGGAGGGGACGATCGTCGCCGCCGTGCTCAGCGCGGTCGCCGGATCGGCGCTGCTGCTGCTGGGCGCGTTCATCATCGGGGTCGGATTCCTGATCTGGCAGGGCGTGGCCCAGGGCGATCCGGGCGAGAACCGCTACGGCCCCGCCCCGACGCCCGCGCTCTGATCACAGGCGTCGGGCGCCCAGGCTGACGGCCCGCGCCAGGGCCTGGGCGATCTGCGCCTCCGACCGCAGCAGCGACGGCGCGCCGCCCTCGCCCAGCACCGTGACATTGACGGTCAGGCCGCCGACGGCCGGCTCGACCGATCCCGCCGACGCCGGACGGAACACCTCCGGCCCGCGCTCGCCGACCAGATAGGCGCCGCCGGACGTCACCGGCCCGCCGGCCGCCCGCGCGCCGCTGAAAGCCCCGCCGAGCGCGGCGGTCAGCGCCTGCGCCAGGCCGCCGCCGGTCCCGCCG